>CAJOJO010000007.1 GCA_905235045.1 uncultured Bacilli bacterium | reverse complement strand
TAAATAATAACGAACAGCATCAACGCCAAATAAATTAACTAATTCATCGGCATACATAATATTACCTTTTGATTTACTCATTTTATCACTACCAAATAAAACCCATGGATGACCAAATATCTTTTTAGGAAGTGGTAAATCTAGAGCCATTAAAATAATTGGCCAATAAATAGTGTGAAATCTTAAAATATCTTTACCTATTAAGTGTAAATCAGCAGGCCAATATTTTTTAAATTCATCAGATTGATTATCTAAATCATATCCTAAAAAAGTAATATAGTTTGATAAAGCATCAATCCATACATAGATAACATGTTTATCATCAAAGCTTACTGGAATGCCCCAATTAAATGATGTACGAGATACACAAAGGTCTTGTAACCCTGGTTTTATAAAGTTATTTATTATTTCATTCTTTCTAGCTTCTGGTTCAATAAAGTCAGGATGTGATTCAATATAATCCTCTAATCTCTTACTATATTTACTCATTTTTAAGAAGTAAGCTTCCTCACTAGCTAATGAAACTTCACGACCACAATCAGGACATTTACCATCTATAACTTGAGATTCAGTCCAAAATGATTCACATGGAGTACAATACAAACCTTCATAAGTTCCTTTATAAATATCACCTTGATCATATAGTTTTTTAAATATTTTAGCTACTACTTCTTTATGATTAGGATTAGTTGTACGAACAAATTTATCGTAACTAGTATTCATAACATCCCATATTTTACGAACTTCTAGAGCTACATCATCAACATATTGTTGTGGCTCCAAACCTAATTCATGGGCTTTACCCTCGATTTTTTGTCCGTGTTCATCTGTACCCGTTTGAAAATAAACATCATAACCCGTTAAACGTTTGTAACGAGCAATAGCGTCTGCTAAAACAATTTCATAGGTATTACCAATATGTGGTTTAGCTGAAGCATAAGCTATAGCTGTTGTTATATAATATTTTTCTTTCATAAATTTTCCTCCTTACTTGTAGAACCAATACCACTTGTTCTAATTGTATTTATTTCCTTTTCATTATCTACAGTTAAGTATTTTACAAAAATACCTTGGACTATTTTGTCACCTTTTTTAACTTCATAGTCTTTATCACCATGGTTTTCTAGTTTAATAAACATATGCCCTTCATTTTCCAAATTATTGTAGTAATCACTATCAATAACCCCAACTTGATTACACATTCGAACATTATACTTAAATCCCATACTACTTCTAACAATTAGAAATAATACTTCATCACTATTCATACTAGCTTTGATACCTAATGGGATTTTTTTAATTTCACCAGGTTTTAAAGTAAAATCAACAATGCTTTCAAAATCATACCCAGCACTTCCTTTGGTACTTCTCTTTGGTAAATTATATGAATTATATAATTCTAAATCACTACTAATATCTCTTTTAAATTGTTCAAAACTTATTTTTTCAAATTTTCGCATATTATCACCTCACAATATAAAAAATCACATCCAATAAGGACGTGATTTTACGTGGTACCACCTTAATTTATAGTTAAAAACTACCTTGTTTATTTAACGCATATATACGGCTTAAGCTAATTATTCACTTAAGCAATTCCAGAACCATTTATTATACTTCCTTTATGTCTACTTTCACCTTACTAGACTCTCTTTAATAAATTTCGTATAACTCTTTCCTTCATCATTTTTAATTGCTAAAATTATAACACAATAATTATTAGAAAGCAACTAGCTTGTTGCTTTTTCTAATAATTCCATAAATTCAATTAAATAGTAAACAAAATGTTTTTCTAGTTTTTTAATATTCAAAGTAACTATTAAATTATTATGGAACATTTTAAAGCGAAAATGTGGTGAAATATCATTAGCTTCAATAAATAATAATTCACCATTAACTTTTTTTGTTAGTTCACTAGGCAAAGTAATTTCTACATAATCACTAGTTTGTTTAATTTTATCTATATTAAATTTAGAGGCTAATTTTTCAAACCATTCTTCATACATATAAATTAAAATACTTTCATTAGCATTACCGAACCTATCTTCAAATTCGTTTTTAATTTCAACTAACTTATCATATGAATCAATTTCATTAATTTTTTTATGAATTTCGATTTTTAAATCAAATTCATCAGTATATTTATTATCAATTGTTGTTTCTACTTCAATAAGTGGTCTTTCGCTTATATCTTCTTTAACTTCCGTAATACCTTTTAGTTTATTAACTTCTTCATTTAGCATTTTTAAATATAATTCAATACCTACTGAATCAATAAATCCTGCTTGTTCACTGCCTAATATATCGCCTGCTCCTCTAATTGATAGATCACGAGCCGCTATTTTAAAACCACTACCTAATTCGGTAAATTCTTTAATAACTGATAATCTCTTATTAGCAACATCTGATAATGTTTTTCCTTTTTTATACATTAAATAACAATAAGCTATTTTATTAGATCTACCGACACGTCCTCTTATTTGATAAAGTTGCGATAAACCAAATTTGTCAGCGTCAATAATAATTAATGTATTTACACTTGGTATGTCAATGCCAGTTTCAATAATTGTTGTACAAAGTAATACATCATACTCTTTATTAATAAATTTTTGCATTACCTCTTCTAATTCGTTTTTTGTCATTCTTCCGTGAGCACTAGCTATTTTTGCTTCAGGGATTAATTGCTCTAATTCTTTTTTCTTTACATCCATATCAACTATGTTATTATAAAGAATAAACGCTTGACCTTGTCGCGCTAATTCTTTCATAATAGCATCTTTAATAATATAATTATTTTCTTCTAACACGTATGTTTGAACTGGAAAGCGATCAACAGGTGGTGTTTCAATTAAGGATAAATTTCTAATTCCCACCATTGACATTTGTAAAGTACGAGGTATTGGTGTTGCTGATAAAGTTAAAACATCAATATCACTTCTTAATTGTTTGATTTTTTCTTTATGCTTAACGCCAAAGCGTTGTTCCTCATCAATTACTAGTAACCCAAGATTTTTAAATATAACATCATTGCTTAATAATCGATGTGTTCCAATAACAATATCTATTTTTCCAGTTTTTAAACCTTCGATAGTTTCTTTTACTTCTTTATTTGAGACAAAGCGATTTAATAAACGAATATTTACTGGAAAACTTTTAAATCTTTCTATCGCACTATTGTAGTGTTGAGTAGAAAGAATTGTTGTTGGACAAAGATATGCAACTTGTTTACCAGATAGAACTGCTTTAAACATAGCGCGGAATGCTACTTCTGTTTTACCATAGCCAACATCACCACACAATAATCGATCCATTGGATGATTTTTTTCCATATCCTTCTTTATTTCCTCAGTTACTTTTAATTGATCCATTGTGTCATCATAAATAAACTGTTTTTCAAATTCAATTTGGTTTTCATCATCTGGTAAAAAAGCAAATCCTTCTACAGCTTCTCTTTTAGCATATAGTTCTAATAATTCAGAAGCAATATTTTCTAATTTTTTCTTAATTCGTAGTTTCGTTTTTGCCCATTCGGTACCGCCTAATTTATTTATTTTAGGTTCTATACTATCATTAGAAGAATATTTACTAATTAGTTCTATTTTTTCTACCGGAATATATAATTTATCTTTTCCTTTATATTCAATAACCAAATAATCCTTTTTTAAACCATTTTTAGTTAAGGTTGTGATACCAGTATATCTTCCAATACCATGATGATTATGAACAATATAATCACCTATTTCTAATTTATTAATATCACGAATTTTAGTACCTAGTTTAAAACTATTTTTGTAATAACCTTTACTTTCTTTTTTATTTAATAATTCATTTTCACTAATAACTACTAAGTTATTATATTGAAATCCTTTATAAATTTCCTTTATAATTAAATTTATTTTTTTTGGAAATATTTTAGTTTCATCAGTATATACCATATTTGGATTATTTAAGTTCTCTAATATTTTATTTATCTGATAACGACTGCTTAAACATATTACTACAGTATTCTTTTCTAAATACTTATTTAAATTATTATTTATACTATTTAAATTAGTTGAAAATGGTTCAATTTCAAGGGAATTATATATTTGCGTATTATTTACATTATTATCAAATTGACTAATATATATATCTTTTTTAGAAGCTAATTCATTTAATTCATGCATATGTTTCTTAGAAATATTTAATGATTTATTATAGTCATTAATTTCTGATAATAATTTTTTATAATTTTCTTTTATTTCGTTATAATTATGGTAAAAAACCGTACAATTATCTAAATAATCTAGTATGGATGCTTGATCTTCCTCAATTGTTTCCGTAATTGGAGCAATTTGAATACTATTTAATTTTTTAATCATCAATTGTGAATCAACATTAAATTCACGAATATCTTCGACTGTATCACCAAAAAATTCTAAACGGATTGGATTTTGTGAGCTAATAGGAAAAATATCCAAAATGTAGCCTCTAACAGCCATTTCTCCCGTTGTTGTAACAATTGTATCACGCTTATAACCCATTGAAGTTAATTTTTGGGCTAATTCATTCATATTATAGTCTTTATTTACTTCTAAATTTAATGTATTATCTTGAAAAGTATCTTTTTTTGGTAAAAATCTTAAAAAGCCCATCAAATTAGTAACAACTATTTGTTTATTATCTTTTGCTAATTCTTTAATAGTTTCAATACGGCTCATTTTTAATTCAGGAGAAACTGCTAAAGCAACACTTGTTAAAAAGTCATCCATTGGAAATAAAACGACTTTTTTTGTGTAACTCAATAATGTTTGATACATTTTATTTGCTTCATATAATGAATTAACGACTAGACAAATTGATTTATTGTTTTGTAAATAATAGTTATAAATATATAATGCTTGTAATTCATTAGTTAAACCAACAATGTTTTTATCATTAGTTGTAAATATTTTATCAAACATAAATACTCCTCCTTCCTGACGACAAAAATGATACTTTTAAGTATCACCTAGTTATATTTATTCATTAAATTATCAAATGATAAAGTAAAGTAATCATTTAGAATGTCAACGACTTTATCAGTTACTTCATCTAATACTTTTTTATTTTCTTTACTTATTTTACCTAAGACATAGTCTTTAGTATTTACACTTTTATCATTTGATATACCTATTTTAATTCTTTTGTATTCATTTGTATGTAGATGAAGTTCAATATTTTTTAAACCATTATGTCCACCTGATGAACCTTTATACTTTAGTTTTAGATTTCCAATATCTTGATCTAAATCATCACTAATTATTAAAATATCATTTACATCTATTTTATAGAAATCAACATATTTCTTTATTACTTCACCAGATAGATTAATATATTCTTGTGGTTTTAAAAGTATTACTTTTTCACCCTTTATAGTTAAATCAGTGTATAATCCACCAAATTTAGCTTTATCTATCTTGACATTATGGTTATTAGCAAATTTATCAATTGCCATAAAACCCATATTATGTCTAGTGTTTTCATACTCACGACCTGGATTACCTAATCCAACTATTAGTTTCATGATTCACCTCCATGGTACTCTCTATAGACATCATTTTTATTTAAATTACGATCTTTAGAAACTTTTTTTATTGCATCCATAGTTTTTAATCCTTCTTTAATATATAAGTTAACATGTTCGATGATTGTTAAATTATCATATGTATTTTCAGTATCGTTACCAGCAACAACGATAACTAACTCACCCTTTACATCTACCATACTATCAATAATATCCTTTATATTTCCGCGATAAATCTCTTCAAATTTCTTAGATATTTCCCGGGAAATACTTATTTTACGATTACCTAACACACTTAACATATCATTTAAAGTTTCGATTATACGATGTGGTGCTTCGTAAAATATTAAAGTTTCAGGGTATTTTTGTAAAGTTTCTAATTCCTTTTTTCTTTTACTAGATTTACTATTTAGAAAGCCATAAAACAAAAATGGCTGAGGGCTTAACCCTGATGAAGTTAAAGCTGGTACAAAAGCTGTTGGACCAGGTAAAGAAACAACATTATAGTTATTTTCTATAGCTACTTTAACTAATTCATAACCAGGATCACTAATTATTGGTGTTCCTCTGTCTGTTACAATACCGACATTTTGTCCATTTTCTAAATATTCTAGTAATTTATAGTCATTTTTGTCTTCATTAAACTTATGACTAGATATTAATTTTTTCTTTATATCTAAATGTTTTAATAATAGAGATGTAACTCTTGTATCTTCACAAAATATTACGTCTACTAATTTTAATGTATTAATTGCTCGTAAAGTTATATCTTCCATATTACCGATTGGTGTAGGAATAATGTAAACTGTTGGTGTATTATTATAACTCTTTTGTGACATAGTATACATCCCTTTCATTAAATGTATTATATCATTTTTTTTATAAAAAAACACTTTATTCTGTAAAGTATTCTTTTAATTCATCTGTATATTCATCATTTTCATTATGACTTATTAGTGGATTTAATATTTTTAATCCTGATTTACCATTTTTTGTACCTTCTACTAATACTATATTAGATTCTGTATTTACTTTAGGATAAATAAATCTTATTTTTTTTGGTTCAATATTATATTTACGCATAGTTTCTATTATGTCAATTAAACGATCAGTTCTGTGTACTATAGCTATATTACCATTATTTTTAAGTAATTTTTTAGCTATTTTCATAATATCATCTAAGTTTAACATAACTTCATGTCTAGCTATTGTTTTATAAATACTTTCATTTACGTTAGAAGTTTCTACTTTTTTAAAAAATGGTGGATTACAAGTAATTGTATCATATACATCTGTTTCACTATTTTTATAGAAATCTTTTATATCTTCATTATATAGATTTATTCTATCTTCTAATTTATTTAACTTAATTGATTTTACACCCAATTCATATACTTCTTTTTGTATTTCAACAGCATCTATTAAAGCATTTGTTTTAGTACTTAATATAATTGGAATTACAGCATTACCACTACCTATATCTAATATTTTTTTAGTTTTTTTACTTAGTGTTACAAAATTAGGAAGTAATACTGAATCTAAGGAAAAATTAAACATATCAGTATTTTGGTAAATCTTTAGATTTTCATAACCTAATAAGTAATTAATTACTTCCATTTACTTCAATAATTCCTTTTTCTGTTTCTACTCTATATGTTTTCTTTAAAATATCAACACTTATTACTTTACCTTCACCATTATCAGTCTTTACAGTTTGACCAACATTAGGTAAACCTTTGCGACATTCTTTATAGCACCCATCTTCATATTTTAAGCAACATAAAAGTCTTCCACAAACACCATTGATTTTTGTTGGATTAAGTGATAAATTTTGGTTTTTAGCCATAGATATTGATACTGAATCAAATTCATTTAAAAATCTCGCACAACATAATTTTTGACCACATAAACCAACACCAGAAACCATTTTAGCTTTATCTCTAACACCTATTTGACGAAGTTCGATTCTAGTTTTATAAATAGAGGCTAAATCACGAGCTAAATCACGAAAATCTACACGATTATCAGCATAAAAGTGAAATAATAATTGATCTTGATTAAATGTATATATAGCGTCAATTATATTCATATCTAATTTATATTTATTTACTAATTCGCGACACTTTTTTAATGCTTGTTTTGCTTCTTTTAAGTTATTCAAATGTTTTGTAAAGTCTTTTTTAGAAGCAATTCTAACAACTGTACCCAATTCTTTATTTAATTTTTTATCCTCAATTGGATGTATATCGGTAACAACTTTACCAAATTGTAAAACATCATTATCTTCTACAATAACAGTAACATTTTTTTTAAGTTCTAAATCATTTACATAATAGTAAAAGATATGATCACTATCATCAAACTTAATTCCTACTATTTTCATACATACCTCCCATTTCAATAATTAATTTATCGATTAATAAATTTGTATTAGCATTCACATAAATTTTTTTCTTAAGCTCTAATAATATACTAATTCTTCTATTTAATTCTTGAATAGAATTATTTAATATATTTTTATCTATTTCATTAAATACTTCGGCTTGTCCATTTAATTTAAGGCTTAAAGCATCTTTATAATATAATAACATCATTTCAAAAGCAGCAATTAAATCGTTTTTACTAGTTATATTATTATGAAATAATTTCTTTGCGTATATTATTGTTTG
Source organism: uncultured Bacilli bacterium (assembly GCA_905235045.1). Classification (GTDB taxonomy): domain Bacteria; phylum Bacillota_I; class Bacilli_A; order RF39; family UBA660; genus CAJOJO01. The sequence continues at coordinate 21,445 of CAJOJO010000007.1, read as the reverse complement.
CTCTTTTTTGATTTCAAATTGTTTTAAAAAATTAACAATGGTATTTTCAATAAGATCTATATTTTCAACAGTTACTGACAAGTATTCTTCTAGTTTTTTATCTTTAAAAGTAGGATTTAAAGATATTATTTGACATCGAGAAACAATTGTATCAAGTAATTGATGAATATTATCAGCAAGTAAGATAGCTATTATATTTGGATTAGGTTCTTCTAAGAATTTTAGCATTGAATTAGAAGATGAAGCATTAAGTTTAGTAGCATCAGTAATTATATATATTTTTTTACCACTTTGAACACTTTTAGTTGATAAATCTTTTTGTAATTCAATTAGTTGATCTTTTTTAATCCATAAGCTATCATCAATCGGTCTTATTATTTTTAAGTCTTCAAATATATTTTTATCAATATTTTTGCATTGTGTACAATTAACACAATTAGAATTGTTACTATATTTATTAGGACAAAGTAGATATTTAGCTAGACAAATAGCAAAGTTTTCTTTTTCAATATAGCCATTTGTTTCAAGTAAATAGGCATGCGATATTTTATTTTTTAAAACCGCATTTTTAATTATTTTAATAGCAATTGGTTGATCTTTTTCATATTCGTCTAACATAAGTCACCTTCTTAAAATACTATTACATTAATAAATATAAGTGCGAATAGTGCTGGAAAACCCAAAATAGTAAGTAGTCCAATATTTATATAATTAATTGGTACTATTACATGAATTGGTTCTGCTATTACATTATATCCATACAAAAGTAAAACACTAAAAATAATTCTTCTAATAATTTTTACAACTTTTTTTAACATTTTATCACCCATTAAATTTTATGATGGGTTTTACTATTTATGATAAGTTTGTCCTATCTTCTAAAGCTAAAGATAAAGTTAATGCATCAATATATTCCATATCTACTCCAATAGGAATACCATGAGCTATTTTTGAAACTTTTACAGGTAATTTTTCTAAAATACGAGAAATATATAATGAAGTTGTTTCACCTTCAATACTTGGTTTAACAGCAATTATTACTTCTTCAATTTTTTCTTTTTCAATACGCTCTACTAAATTATCTAAGTTTAAATCACTTGGTTCAATACCATCTAATGGTGATATTAAACCATCTAGAACATGATATAAACCTTTATAAGAACCTATTTTTTCAAAAATTATTACATCTTTTGGTTCTTCTACTATACATAAAGTTTTTTTATCACGATCTTTTGCTTTACATACTTCACATAATTCACCTTCAGCTAAGTTATTACATCTTTTGCATCTAGTAATTTTTGTTTTAACTTGCTTTAAAGAATCACCAAATAGGTTTAATACTTCTTCATCCATATCTAAAGTAGATAAAGCCATTCTTTCAGCAGTCTTTTCACCTACTCCTGGTAGTTTTTTATAGCATTCAATTAAGTCTGCTAGAACACTTGGATATTTCATTAGAATAAACCTGGTATTCCTTGCGTATATTTACCTAATTTTTCCTCTGTTTCTTTATCAATATCTTTCATTGCATTATTAATAGCAACTGTAATTAAATCTTGTAAGATTTCGATATCTTCTTTTTCTAATTGATCCATATTAATTTTGATATCTTGAATTTCTTTATTTCCTTTTAGGTTTACAGTTACAAATGAAGATGTAGCTGTAAATACTTTGCTATCTATTTCTTCTTTTGCAGCTAACATATCCTTTTGCATTTTTTGGGCTTGTTTCATCATTGCTTGAATATTCATAATTATTCCTCCTCTATATATTTATATTCTTTTGTTTTACTATTAAATTCTTGTTTAATAGTTTCCCATTCAATATTTGTTACTGATATTACATGATATTTAACGCCATATACTTTATAAAATAATTCATCAATGATATTTAAGTTATCATTAAATTCATTACTTTCTTCTAATACAAAGATTATATTTTCTTTACCTATAGCTTTTAATTTACCATTTAAAATCATCTTAATATAATCATTATATTTAGTATGATTTTCATATTGTTTAATTTTATCTAAGGATGGTAAAAACTCAATCATTTGTTTTTTGTTAAAATTACACAAAGTGTTATTTATTCTTATTTCTTTTAAATTTTTTTCTAGTTTAGTAACTTTTTCATCTTCATTATTTAATAGTTTAATTACTAATAATTCAAATATAGTTCGTGGATTATTACTATTTTTCATATCGTTAATACTACTATTTAATTCAGATATATATTCAACTATTTTTTTATTATCTAATTTTTCAATAAACTTATCAGGTATACGATCGTTATAGTTTTCTTTATAAAATTTTGGAGTATTTAATTTTAATAAAATATTTCTAAAAAATAAAATTAATTCTTCCGTTAGTTTAACAAAATCTTTTCCATCATTATAATATTTATTTATTTTTTTAAATACTTCTTCAATATTATTATTAATTATATTTTCTATCAAACTAACTTGTTCATCTACTGCGATTGTACCATTTATTTCGTGAATATCTTCTAAAGTTATTTTTTTATCAGCGTAAGCTATTACTTGATCTAACAAACTTAAAGCATCACGCATACCTCCATCAGAAAGTATGGCAATTTCATTTAAAGATTCGTCTGATATATCAATCTTTTCTAATTTTGCAACTTCCGATAATTTTGTTTTAATTTCTTGAATCGTTAGTTTTTTAAAATCAAATCTTTGACATCTAGAAAGAATCGTAGCTGGTATTTTATGCGGATCAGTAGTTGCTAATACAAAAATTACATGGCTAGGTGGTTCTTCTAGTGTTTTTAATAATGCATTAAAAGCACCTGTTGATAGCATATGAACCTCATCAATAATATAAACTTTATATTTTCCTATTGAAGGAACAAGATTAACTTTACTTTTAATTTCTCTTATTTCATCCACACCATTATTAGATGCAGCATCTATTTCAATTATATCTAAAGGGTTATTATTATTTTGTGTACAATTTACACATTTATTACAGGGATTATAATTTTTTAAATCCGTACAATTAATCGTCTTAGCTAATATCTTAGCAATACTAGTTTTACCTGTACCTCTTGGTCCCGCAAACAAATATGCATGTGATAGTTTATTACCAACAATTGCATTTTTTAATGTTTGAATAATTACTTTTTGTCCAACTACTTCATCAAAGTTAGAAGGGCGATATTTACGATATAAAGTTTGATACATACTATCACCTCGCTATTTATAATTATATCATAATAAAAGAAAATAATTGATGTTATTTTCTTTTTTCTTTAAAGAATTTTTTTAATAATTTGCTAGATTCTTTTTCTAATAACCCAGAGTGTATTTTAATTTGTTTATTATATTTTTTTAAAGTATCAGTTTCTCCAAAATTAATATTTGATGCAGCATAATATATTTCACTAATACGTGATTGAATAATTGCACCAGTGCACATTAAACAAGGTTCTAAAGTTGTATATAAAGTGCATTCTTCTAGATGCCATGTTTTTAATTTTTTACAAGCTTGATCAATAGCAATTAATTCGGCATGTTTAACAGCATTATTATTTTTTTCTTTTTTATTATAAGACTTTGCAATTATTTTATTTTTATAAACAATAACTGTACCTACAGGAACATCACCTTTTGTATATGCTTTATTTGCTTCTTTTAATGCTAATTCCATATATTCTTTCATATGATCACCTACAAAAAAAGACACACACATCTAGAGGTTCTTAAGGCTGCTGAATTCCTTCTCTGACCTGGTTCAAACATAAATGTTGTGTCGCTATATAATATATACTATTTTTAAATAATATGCAATAATTTATTCAATGTTTCACGTGAAACATATATATTTTGTTTATCCAATGTTTCACGTGGAACATATATATTTTGTTTATTCAATGTTTCACGTGGAACATATATATTTTTATTCATTCAATGTTTCACGTGAAACATAAAAAGAACAAGATTACTCTTGTTCACTATTTTCAATAATATCTTCCTTTTCAACAATAGCAATAGTGCTTACCTTTTGATTATCTTTTAAATTAATTAATTTAACACCTTGTGACACACGACCTATTACAGATACTTGATCAAGTGGTAGTCTAATCATTATTCCACTATCAGTAATAATAAGTAAATCTTCTTCACCATTAACTATTTTAAATGAAATGATATTACCATTCTTTTCAGTAGTGTTTAAAGCTTTAACACCTTTTGATCCTCTATGAGTTTGACGATAAGCTTCTACACTTGTTCTTTTACCATAACCATTTTCAGTTACAACTAATACCTCTTCATCAGGTAAAGCTATTTCACATCCTACACATTTACCGCCATTAAGATTAATTCCACGAACACCAGAAGCAGTTCTACCCATAACTCTGATTTCTGTTTCTAAGAAACGAACCATACTACCAGTTGAACTACCGATTAATATTTCTTTAGAACCATCCGTTTTCTTAGCAGCAATTAATGAATCACCATCTTTTAGAGTAATAGCTATTTTACCATTTGTACGAATACTATCAAATTCTGACATTTCAGTTCTTTTGATTAAACCATTTTGTGTACAAAGTACAATATATTTATTTTCCTCTTCTTTTTCAATACGTAAGACAGCTGTAACTTCTTCATCTTTCTCAATAGCAAGAAGATTAATGATAGGTAATCCTTTTGATTGTCTTGAAAATTCTGGTATTTCATATCCTTTAATACGATATACTTTACCTTTATTAGTAAAGAATAATACGTAGTCATGAGTCCTAATAGTTAATAGGTATTTAGCATAATCCTCTTCATTAGTGGCCATACCTTTAACACCAACGCCACCTCTATTTTGTGTTTTAAATGTATCATCAATAACACGTTTAATATATCCTTTATCTGTTAAAGTAATTATTGCTTCATCATTTGGAATTAAAGATTCATCTTCGATATAGTCGATTGATGTCATATCAATATGTGTTCTTCTTTCTTCACTGTATTTTTCTTTAATTTCTAATAATTCAGTTTTAATAATATTAAGAACTTTTTCCTCACTAGCTAATATTGCTTTATATTCTTCAATCTTAGTAAGTAATTCTTTTAACTCGTTTTCAACTTTATCTCTTTCTAAACCAGTTAATCTTCTTAATTTCATTTCTAGAATAGCATCAGCTTGAATTTCTGTTAAACCAAAATTTTTAATTAATCCCGCTTTTGCTTCTTCATCAGTTTTTGCTGCTCTAATTAATTTAATAACAGCATCAATATTATCTAAAGCTATTTTTAAACCTTCTAAAATATGAACTCTTTTTTCAGCTTTATCTAATTCAAATCTAGTTCGTCTAATAATAACTTCTTTTTGATAATCAATATATTTAGATATTATTTCTTTCAAACCTAATGTTTTTGGAACACCTTGATCTAACATTAAGAAAATAATACCAAAATTTGTTTGAAATTGTGTATGTTTATATAAATTATTTAATACAACTTGTGGATTTGCATTGTTTTTTAGAGTTATTGTAATTTTTACACCATCTTTTAAATCAGTGTGATAATCAGCAATTCCATCAATTGTTTTGTTGTGAACTAACTCAGCAACTTTATTTTTTAAATCTGATACGTTAACACCATATGGAACTTCATCAACAATAATATAATGTTTACCATTTTTTTCTTCAATAGTTGCTTTACTTCTTATTGTGATTGATCCACGTCCTGTATCATATGCTTTCTTTATACCACTATTTCCTAATATAACACCACCAGTAGGAAAATCTGGTCCTTTAATATATTGCATTAATCCTAATGTATCAATATCTGGATTATCAATATAAGCAATACATCCATCAATTACTTCACCTAAATTATGAGGTGGGATATTTGTTGCCATACCAACAGCAATACCCATTGTTCCGTTTACTAAGATATTTGGAAATCTAGAAGGTAAAACACTTGGTTCTTTTTCAGATTCATCAAAGTTTGGAACAAAATCAATTGTATCTTTATTAATATCTCTCAATAATTCTAATGATATTTTTGATAATCTTGATTCTGTATAACGCATAGCAGCAGCCCCAGAGCCAGCTATATTACCAAAGTTACCATGACCATCAACTAAAGTATTACGATAACTAAAGTCTTGAGCCATTCTAACCATTGCTTCATAAATTGAAGAATCACCATGTGGGTGATATTTACCCATAACATCACCGACAATACGAGCCGATTTTTTATGTGGTTTATCTGGGGTATAACCTGATTCATACATTGACCATAAAATACGACGATGAACTGGTTTTAAACCATCTCTTAAATCAGGAAGGGCACGAGCTACAATTACACTCATTGAATAATCAATAAACGATTTTTCGATTTCATCTACTATATCATTTACTTCTAATTTATCTTTATTATCCATAATACACCTCCCTAAATATCTAAGTCACTGTATGTAGCATTTTCTTCAATAAATTGACGACGTGGTTCTACTTCTTCACCCATCAATTTAGAGAAAGCAGCATCAGCAGCTATAGCATCATCTACAGTAATCTTTCTTAAAACTCTTGTATTAATATCCATTGTTGTTTCATTTAATTCTTCCGCATCCATTTCTCCTAAACCTTTCATACGAAGTATTTCATATTTAGTGTTTTCATTTAAAGATGCGATATAATTATCTCTTTCTTCTTCATTTAAAACATATTTAATGGTTTTACCATGTTTTATACAAAAAAGTGGTGGTTGAGCAGCATATACATGTCCTGCTTCAACAATTGGTCTAAAAAATCTATAAAATAGTGTTAATAGAAGTACTCGAATATGTGATCCATCAACATCAGCATCGGTCATAATAATAATTTTATTATATCTTAATTTAGATAAATCAAATTCACTACCAATACCGGTACCAAAGGCAGTAATAATTGTTCTTATTTCTTCATTTGATAAAGCTTTATCAATTCTTGCTTTTTCAACATTTAAAATTTTACCTCTAAGTGGTAAGATTGCTTGTGTCATTGAATCACGACCTTTAACAGCAGAACCACCTGCTGAATCTCCTTCGACTATAAATATTTCACAAATAGAAGGATCTTTTTCTTTACAATCTTCTAATTTTCCACCAAAATTAACTACATCTAAATCACTCTTACGACGAGTTAATTCTCTTGCTTTTTTAGCTGCTACTCTAGCTCTAGAAGCTGTCATAGCTTTTTCTACAATAATTCTTGCAGCATCAGGATTTTCAAGCAAAAATCTTTCAAAACCTTTTGAAAATACATTATCAGCTAATTTTCTTACTTCTGAATTTCCGAGTCTCCCTTTTGTTTGTCCTTCAAATTGTGGATTAGGATGTTTACAAGAAATAATCATTGTTAAACCTTCTTTAACATCATCACCTGTTAAAGATTCATCTTTTTCCTTTAATATATTAGTTTTTTTAGCATAACTATTTATAATACGAGTTAAGGCTCTTCTAACACCTTCTTCATGGGTACCACCATCATGAGTATTAATATTATTAACAAATGAATAAATACTATCAGTATATCCAGAATTATATTGCATAGCAACTTCAAAAATAACTCCATCTTCTTCACCTTCAAGATGAATTATTTCATTATGAATAGGTTGTTTTGATCTATTTAAATATTTAACATATTCTGATATTCCACCTTCATAACAAAAACTATCACCTGTAGTATCTATGTTATCTCTATCATCTCTTAAAGTTAATTTTAATCCTTTATTTAAAAAAGCTAATTCTCTTGTTCTAACTTTTAAAGTTTCATAATCATATATTTCCGTATCAAAAATATCTGGGTCTGGCTTAAATGAAACAATTGTACCAGTACGATTAGCCTCACAAGTTCCTACTTCAGTTAATTTTTTTACTGTTTTACCACCATGTTCAAATCTAGCTTCATAAATTTTACCATTTTTATAAACATTGACATTAACCCAAAAACTTAAGGCATTAACTACTGATGCACCAACTCCGTGTAAACCACCTGATACTTTGTAGCCACCACCACCAAATTTACCACCAGCATGTAATACTGTATAAACAGTTTCAACTGTTGAAATACCTGTTTTAGGATGTATTTCGGTTGGAATACCACGTCCATCATCTTTAACAGTAATTGAATTATCTTTATTTATAATAATTTCAATATTTTTACAAAAACCTGCTAAAGCTTCATCTATTGAATTATCAACTATTTCCCATACTAAATGATGTAAACCTTTTACATCAGTTGTACCAATATACATACCTGGTCTTTTTCTTACTGCTTCTAATCCTTCTAAAACTTGAATATCAGATGCATCATAATGTTGTAATTCTTTTTCCATATCATTTCACCTCAGTTATTTTTTTAATTTTTCCATTTTCTATTTTTATTAATTTAGCATTATTTAGTAATTTTTTACTAATAGTTACTAAATCAGTGGTTGTTATAATTACTTGAATATCATTATTAATATATTTTAATAAATTATTTTTTTTCTTTCTATCTAATTCACTAAATACATCATCTAAAAGTAAAATAGGATAATTATTAGTATATTTTTTAAATATTTCTAATTCACCTAACTTAATAGCAAGAATTGCCATTCTTTGTTGACCTTGTGATCCATATAATTTTATATTTTCTTTATCTATATAAATTTCTATTTCATCTCTTTGTGGACCAATTAAAGTAGTTTGATATTTTATTTCTTTATTTTTTTGTTTTTTAAATTCTTTTAATAATGTTTTTTTAATTTCATCATTTTCATATTTCTTAATTTTAATATCAGGTAAATATATTAAATTAAAATTATCTAAATCAGTTAAATTTTTATAAATATCTTTAACATTTTCATTTAATCGATCAATAAACTTTTTTCTTAATTTATATATTAAAATTGCTTTATCAATTAAATAATTAGTTAATATATCTAAATATGATTCATCAATATTATTTTTTTTAAGATAATTATTTCTCATTTTAAGTATTTTATTATAATTATTTAATATTAAGTAATAATCTTTATTTAATTGACTTAATTCTAAATTTAAAAATTTTCTTCTCTCACTAGGTGATCCTTTTATTAATTCTAAATCATCTGGTGTAAATAAAATAACATGCATTTTAGAAATATAATCACTTACTTTTTTAATTTCTTTTTTATCAATTTTTAAAATTTTATTATTTTTATTTATATATATTTCCAAATTAGTATTAAATTTATCAATACAAATATTACCATTTATTTTTAAATATTCCTTATTATTTTGGATAATATTATTATCTATGTAAGAACGATGTGATTTAGTTAAACCTAAAAGATAAATACTTTCTAATAAATTAGTTTTTCCTTGACCATTATTACCATATATAATATTAATATTTTTATAAAAATCTAATTTAAAGTTATCATAATTACGAAAATTATTAATTTTAATATTTTTTAAATACATAAAAACCCCTCATTTTTATTTAAATAGCCTTTTTTTTAATTTTTATAATTTTATGTATACCTATACCACATATTAATTATATCATAAAATAAAGAAAAAAATAAGTTTTTTTACTTATTTTACAGATTATTTTTTCGTTTTCTTATCTTAGATTCTAATAGTGTAGATCTAAGTATTTGATTTTCTAATGAGCCATATGAAATATCTAAAATTAATTCTATATTATTTTTAAAAATTACTTTTGAAGTTTCTTTATATCTTTGATAATCTTTAATTTTATTTAAAGATATCCAATTACAATTTTTATTTCTTACAGAACATGTTGGAAAAAATATTATATATTTACTTTCTTCAATTAAAATAGGTGATTTATAATTTATTCCTATTATTTCTTTTGTTCCTTCATAACGACCTAAATAAGAACTTCCAAAATACTTACAACTATGATTAATTATTTCTTTAACACTTTGATTTACAATATAAATATTATTATCTTCTAATACTTTAGTAGTTAAATTATCAAGTGATAATAAAGCTAAAGTATTAGAATTTATTTCATATTTATTCATATTATAAACCCCCTTTCTTAAAATTTAATATTTTTTACTATAAACTATTAAATATAAAAAATATGTCGATTTATAAAAAAAAATAGAAAAATTTCTATTTTTTAATAAGTTTTAACTGGTAATATTAATTGAACTAATCCATCATCATTAATATTTTTAATGATAATAGGTTTTTCTTCACCATTAAAATTAAGAATAATTTTTTCACTTTCAAATGTTTTTAATGCATCTAACATATATTTAGATGAAAAAGCTAATTTAAATAAATCTTTATAATTATCATCAATCATTACTTTTTCTTCTACATGTCCTATTTCTGGAATATTAGATGATATATTTATAATATTTTTTTCTAATTCTAATTTTATTGTATTTTTATCATATTCACTTGTAAATAAACTAGCACGATCTATTGCACTAAAGAAATTTTTTAAATCAACACTAACACTAATATTAAATTTATCTGGTATTAATTTACTTGTATCAGGATAATTTCCATTTATTAATCTAATCATCATTATAATATTATCAAATTTAAATATTATTTTATTACTAAATATATGCATTTCTAAATTTTCATCATTATCGCTTAACATTCTTTCCAGTTCAATAACATTTTTATTAGGAATTATAATATTAATATTTTCATTATAATCTTGATCTAATTCAATATATTTTTTAGCTAAACGATATGAATCAGTTGCAGTACATTCTAAAATATTTTTATTTAATTTAATATTTATACCAGTAAATTCTGGTCTATTTTCTTGTGTTGAACAAGCAAAAGATGTTTGTTTAATTAAATTTTTAAATACTTTTTTACTTATTATAATTGGATTTTTACTATCATTTAAATCAATTTCAGGATATTCATTAATATCATTACAATTTAAATTAAATGAAGAATTTTCTGTTGATATATTAATTTTATTATCAATAATTTCTTCAATTTTAATTGTAACATTAGGTAATTTACGAATAATCTCATAAATATATTTTCCAGATACAACAATTTCTCCTAAACTATTTATTTTTTCAATATTACTTTTTTCAATAAATGTTTTAATTGTTATTTCATTATCAGTACTTGTAATATATAATCCTTCATTATTAAGTTCAAATTTTAAACAATTTAAAATAGGAATAATATTTTTTGATGAAACTCCTTTAATAACATAATTTAAATTTTCTAATAAAATATCTTGTTTAATTTCTAAATTCATAATTTAACCTCCCTTATTTTTTTATATGAATTATTTTTTTTATTATATTTGTAGAAATTGTGGATAACTAATAATTATCTTATTTTATAAAGTTTAATTAAATTTTATTAATGTTTATAAATAAAATTTAAATGTTTAAATGTGACATTTTTCCACATTATATTTTATTTATAATTTTTTCAATTTCTAAAGCAAATTTAGGATTTTCTTTCATTTTATTACTTATTTTATCTACAGAATGCATTACAGTTGTATGATCTTTACCACCAAATTCAATACCAATTTTTTGTAATGGTTCATTTAAATGTGTACGACATATATACATCGCAATTTGTCTAGGAATAGCAATATCAGCATTTCTTTTTTTACTTTTTAAATCATCCACGGAAATATTATAATTATTTGCTACTATTTGTTGTATTTTATCAATTTTATTTTTTGAAACAATACTTTTAACAAAGAAATCTTTTAAAGCTTCACTAGCTAATTCTAAAGTAATATTAGAACCACCCATCATTGTGGCGTATGCTGTAACACGAGTAATAGCTCCTTCTAATTTACGAATATCACTAGTACAATTACTTGCTATATATTCTTTAACTTCTTTACTAAATTCATCTTTTAATATATGACCATCTAATTTATTATCAATAATTTTCATTCTTAATTCAAAATCAGGTTGTTCAATAGGAATAGTTATACCCCAGTTAAATCTAGTAGTTAAACGTTCCTCTAATAATTTAAGATCATCTGGTGAAGAATCAGAAGAAATAATAATTTGTTTATTTTTATCATATAATTCATTAAATGTATTAAAAAATTCTTGTTGTGTTTTAACACGATTTCCTAAAAATTGAATATCATCAATTAATAAAACATCAACATCACGATATTTACGTTTAAATATTTCAACTGCATTTATATTTGTTTCACCATTTACTTTCATATTTATTTCTACAAAATCAGAAACAAATTTTTCACATGTAACATATAAAACACGATTATTACTATGTTCTTTTATGTAATTACCAATTGCATGCATAAGGTGGGTTTTACCTAACCCACTCTTAGCATATATAAATAGAGGATTATACATTTTACCTGGTTTTTCCGCTACTGCCATAGCAGTCATTTTGGCAAATTTATTAGATTCACCAACTATATAATTATCAAATGTATAATTAGAATTTAAATTAGAAGAAAAATTAGAAACTGATGGTACTCCTAAGTTATTTGTATCTATCTTTATATTTTCTTCTATTTCTTGTTCTGTTTTATATTCAAATTTAAAGTTAGATCCAGAAACCTCAGTAAATGTTTCTTCTATTAAATCATTATAATTTTCTGATAACATTTTTTTTGCAACATGGATAGGAACTGTAACAATAACTTTATTATCCTCAATATTATGTAATTTTGTATTTTCAAACCATGTTTCAAATAAAATAGGAGATACTTCTTCTTTTATTTTGGATAAACAATTATCCCACAATATTTTATTGTCCATAAAAATACCTCCTTCTAACATCATCAAAAACTATTTTACCTTATTTTTCCACAAAAAAAAAGAAAAATTTTCATTTTTTTTAATATTTATTTTATCAACAAAAAAGTCACATTTTTTTCCACAAACTATTACTTTAATTTACAATATATAATATGTTTTTACACAAAATTGTGGAAAAATAATTATTTTTATTCACTTATGTTTAATAATAATCCACATATTATGTGTATAACTAACTTTAATATATAATTTTTGTTTTTTTATTGACAAAAAGACCTTTTATCTATATAATTAAAAGGCAATGAGAAATTTTAGTTCGGGAGGTGTATAAAATGAAAAGAACATTCCAACCAAATAATAGAAAAAGAAGTAAAAAACATGGTTTTTTTGCACGTATGAAAACTGATATTATTAATAAAAGAAGAAAAAAAGGACGTAAAGTTTTATCTCATTAATCACCACTTTTTGTATAAGGTGGTTTTTTACTATATAAGGAGGTTATATGAAAAAAATAAATATTATTCAAAAAAGTAGTGATTTTGAACGTATCATTAAAAATAATCAATCTTTTAAGTATAAATATTATATTATTTATCTTGAAAAAGTAGATAATATAACTCCTTATAAATTTGGTATATCAGTAAGTAAAAAAATAACTAATGCAGTAGGGCGAAATAAAATAAAAAGAAGATTAAAAGATATAATCGATAAAAATAACTACCAAAATAGTTTTAATTGTATTATAATAGTAAGGAAAGAGATTTTATCTAAATCCTATCAAGAAATGTGTATTGATTTAAACGAAGCTTTTAAAAAATTACATATATTAAAAGGAGAAAAATATGAAAAATAAAAAATTAGGAATATTATTATTATTAGTATGTTTATTTAGCTTAACAGGATGTACAACTTATGTAAAAGACAAAGATAAAAAAGTAGTTAAAAATGAAGTAACAGGACAAAACTTAACAAAAAATATTTTGTGTAAACCAACAGATCAAGACATTATTAAATTATATAATGATAATAAAGTTAAAATTGAAAAATTACCTGAGTGTGATAAAATGGGTATTGTTAGTAAAAACTATGATGGTTTATGGGTAACAATCTTTGTTCAACCATTAGCTTGGTTAATTGTTCAAATTGGTAAATTAGTTAAAAATTATGGTTTAGCCATTATATTAGCTACTTTATTAATTAGATTAGCAGTATTTCCATTTACTAAAAAGTCAGCTTTACAATCAGAAAATCTAAAAAAAGCTAAACCAGAATTAGATAAATTAGAAAAAAAATATGCTGGTAAAAATGATCAACAAGCAATGATGGCAAAATCACAAGAAATGATGATGATTTATAAAAAGTATGAAATAAGTCCATTATCAGGTTGTTTATTTGCTTTTATTCAAATTCCATTATTCTTTGCTTTCTTAGAAGCAATAAATCGTATTCCAGTATTATTTGAAGGTAATTTTTTAGGATTCCAATTAGGTACAAGTCCTGCAGTGGCTTTAATGAATGGAAAATGGTTATACTCAATATTAATAATATTAGTAATAGGTACAACATTCTATTCATTCAAATTAAATAGTGGAGCATCAATGGGTGAAGAACAAGAAAAACAAATGAAAATGATGCGTAATATCTTAATGATCACAATGATTTTTGCATCTTTCTCAATTTCAAGTGGTATCGCAATTTATTGGATAACTTCTAGTGCATTCACAATATTCCAAAATCTATTAGTAAAAAGGAAAAGAGGTGTTAAACATGCTTAATAGTTTAACTTATGAAGGAAAAACTGAAGAAGAAGTTTTACAAAAAGCTTTAGACGAATTAAAATGTAATAAAGAAGATTTATACATTAAATCAGAATTTGTTGAAGGTAAATTATTTAAAGGATCTAAATATATTTATCATGTTATTACAAAAAAAGATGTAGAAGTTTATATTAAAGAATTTATTAAAAAAATTGGTGCTTTAATGGGTATTACTATCGATATGGAAATAACTGATTATGAAGGTATATTTAATATTACATTAGTATCTGATAATAATGCTATTTTAATTGGTAAAGATGGTAAAACATTAAACGCTATGCAAACACTTGTAAGACAAAGTGTTAAAAATAATAGTGGTATAAATATTAAGATTAACTTAGATGTTTCAAATTATAAATTAAAGAAAATGAAAAACATTGAACGATTAGTAAGACAAATTGCTAATGAAGTAAAAGATACTAAATTGAATGTATCTTTAGAGCCAATGAATTCTTATGAAAGAAGACTAGTTCATACAATTATTAGTGAATATCCAGAATTAGAAACAGAATCAACTGGTGAAGGTAAAGATCGTCATGTTACAATCAAATACAAAGAAAATTAAAATATAATCCAATGATTATATTTTTTACTATATGGGAGTTATTATGGAAAAAGAATACTATGAAATAACTAATATTATATTAAATCATCCGGAATTTATTAAGAGAAAAAAATATAAACATCATGGTGAAATAAGTGTTTATGAGCATTCTTTAAAAGTTTCTAAAAAAGCTTATAAAATGGCTAAAAAACACAAGAAAGATTATAAAAGTGCGGCTATTGGTGGATTACTACATGATTTTTATTATAATCCATGGCAAGAAAATACGGAGAAAAAAAGTTTTTTTAAAAAGCATGGTTTTGTTCATGCTAGTGAAGCCCTAGAAAATGCTAAAAAAGTATTTCCCGAATTAATGAATGATAAAGTAGAAAATATAATTTTAAGACATATGTTTCCTTTAAATATAACACCACCAAAATATATTGAAGGTTGGTATGTTACAATAGCTGATAAAATAGTTTCCTTAGAAGTATTACGTTATCCAAAATGTATTTTATTAATTTTTAAAAAAGGAGGAAAAAAATGAATGATACAATAGCTGCAATAAGTACATCATTAGGCATTGGTGCTATTTCAATAATAAGAGTAAGTGGACCAGATACTGTTAATATTGTTAATAAAATATTTTCTAAAGATTTAACTAACATAAAAAGTCATACAGTTAATTATGGTTATATAAAGGATAATGATAAAATAATTGATGAAGTAATATTAACGGTTATGCTGTCACCTAAATCTTTTACAACTGAAGATACGATTGAAATTAACTCACATGGTGGTATTGCAACAACTAATAAAATATTAGAATTATTATTATTAAATGGTTGTCGTCTAGCCAAACCAGGTGAATTCACTGAACGTGCTTTTTTAAATGGTCGTATTGACTTAGAAGAAGCAGAAGGTGTCATGAATTTAATTGAAGCTAAAACCGATATTTCCCGTGATCTAGCAATTAATCAATTAACTGGTAAAGTATCTAATTTAATTAAAGAATTACGTGATGATTTAGTTCAAGTATTAGCTAATATTAATGTAAATATTGATTATCCTGAATATGATGATGTAGAAGATATAACTTTACCTCTTTTAAAAGAAAAAATAAGTTTAATTAAGAAAAAAATAACTAAAATATTAGAAGAATCAAATAACGGAAAAATTATTAAAGAAGGAATTACTACTTCTATTATTGGTAAACCAAATGTCGGCAAAAGTAGTTTACTAAATAATTTGTTAGAAGAAGATAAAGCAATTGTTACGGATATTGAAGGTACAACAAGAGATATAGTTGAAGGAACAATTAATATTGATGGTATCTTATTAAATATTATTGATACTGCTGGTATTCGTGAAACAGATAATATAGTTGAAAAAATAGGCGTTGATAAAAGCCTAGAATTAATTGATAAATCTGATTTAGTATTATTCTTACTTAATAATAATGAAAAAATAAGTAATGAAGAATTAGAATTATTAGAAAAAATCAAAAATAAAAATCATATTATTCTTATCAATAAAAATGATTTAGAGCGTAATATTGATGATAAAAATTTAGAAAATCCAATTTACATTAGTACTAAAACAAATGAAGGAATTGATGAGTTAAAGCACAGAATTAAAGAAATATTTAACTTAGAAAAATTAGAAAAAAGTGATTTAACTTATTTAACTAGTGCTAGAAGTATTGCCATTTTAAAAGAAGTAGCTAATAAAATAAATGAAATTGAACAAAGTATAAATAATAATGCTACTATTGATATGTTAGAACTTGATATTAAATATATTTGGGAAAAACTTGGCGAAATAATTGGCGAAACTTATGATGAAGAATTTTTAGATGAATTATTTAGTAGATTTTGTTTAGGAAAATAAAGGAGTAGAAATGAAAAAAAGTTTTTTAATTTTATTTAGTTTATTATTTATGTTTACTGGTTGTGGAAATGATGAAGACATAAACAATAATAAAAAACCAGAAAATAATCAAAAAGAAGAAGTAAAAGAAGTTGATATTGATAACTTAGTTTTTCCACTTTATAAGCATACAAGAGATGATTATACATATTATGATAATAATAATATATATGTGATTGAAGCTGATAATATAGTTATTGATGAAACAAATAAAATGGTTATTGATTTTAATAAAAAAGAATTACTAAATTATGATGATTTTATTAAAACTAATCCTTTAGGTGACATTAGAAATTTTGTTTTACTAAATAATCGTTGTCGTCAAGAAATAACATGTGACGATATGTGGGGTTGTCAACTTGGAAATCCTGGAATTGAAAATTTACAAGAAGAAATTGATCCTATTAATGGGGTAGCACCTGATTACTTAGTTCAAGAATGGTGTCCGTTGGAAATATCTGATGAAACAATTAACCAAATTAATAATATAGAAGGAGTTCAAGTACTAGGTAGAGAATTACCAAATATGGATAACGAAATAATTAAAAATTCTATCGCAATTAACTTATTGCAAGAAAATAAAATTCAAAATTTAAAAGATTTATTCTATAATTATGGATTATTAAATTTATATCAATATGGTGTTAAAGGATATACTAAATATAATTTAAGACCAGATATTTGTGAAAGAATGCAATTAAATTGTGAAAAAGTTGATTAAAAACATAACTTAGTTATGTTTTTTTAATTGATATATTTTATCATCTAATTCATATTTATTATTTTCAATGTTATTAAGTGATAAGCATTTGTTTTCATACATTAACTGATAAAAAACACTTAAAGTATCGTAATCATAAGCAAGATATTTTTTTAAAAAGCTTCTTTTTTCATTAAAAGGAATTGGTAACTCACGAATATTAAAAACATTATTTTCTTGAATAATAATATATTTTGTTTTTTCTCCAACCAAAAATTTTTTTATATCTCGGTACATTAAAATATTTAATTTTTCTTTCATAAAATCACCTATTTAATTATATTAAAGTAATTATTGTCTAATTACTAAAAAAATAGTATAATATGAACGTCAAAAGGGAAGTGTAACAATGAAATATGAGGTAATTGTCGTAGGTGGTGGACATGCTGGATGTGAAGCCGCTTTAGCTTGTGCTAATAAAAAACACAAAACATTATTAGTTACGGGAAATATTCATAATATTGCTGATATGCCTTGTAATCCATCAATCGGTGGATCAGCTAAAGGAATAGTCGTAAGAGAAATTGATGCTTTAGGTGGTATGATGGGCAAAGTTGCCGATATGACTCATATTCAAATAAAGCTTCTTAATAATAAAAAAGGTCCAGCTATTCGTTCTTTAAGAGCGCAAGGTGACAAAATCACTTATCCTAAAAAAATGTTAGAAATTTTGGAAAGTAATTCCTATCTAGAAATAAAAGAAGGAATCGTTGAAGATTTGATTATTAATAATAACAAAGTAGAAGGAGTTATTTTAGATAATGATACTAAAATATATGGTGAAGCCGTCATTTTAACAACTGGAACTTATTTAAAAGCTGATATTTTAGTAGGTTCTACTCGTACAAGACAAGGTCCACACGGGGAAAAACCTTCTAATCATTTAAGTGATAACTTAAAAAAATTAGGTTTTAAAATTAAAAGATTAAAAACTGGAACTCCTCCCCGTATTGATATTAGCACTATTGATTTTAGTAAAACAAAGATTGAAACCGGTGATAATGAATACTTAACTTTTTCCTATGATTTAGAACCTTTATATAAAATAGAAAATCAAATCCCATGTCATTTGACTTATACAACAAAAGAAACTCATAAAATAATTTTAGATAATTTAACCAAATCAAGTATGTATGGTGGTTTAGATGATATTGAAGGTATTGGTCCAAGATATTGTCCTTCTATTGAAGATAAAGTTGTTCGTTTTAGTGATAAAGAAAGACACCAATTATTTTTAGAACCAGAAAGTAAAATAAGTAGTGATCCAACTTATGGTAATACTATTTACTTACAAGGCTTTTCAACAAGTATGCCACATGACATTCAAGAACAAATGGTTCATAGTTTACCAGGTTTAGAGCATGCTAAAATATTAAAATATGCTTATGCAATTGAATATGATGCAATATATCCAACTGATTTAAAAGCTTCATTAGAAACAAAAATAATTGAAAACTTATTTACTGCTGGACAAATAAATGGGACAAGTGGTTATGAAGAAGCAGCTTGTCAAGGTTTAATGGCTGGTATAAATGCTGCTTTAAAATTAGAAAAAAAAGAACCTTTAGTTTTAAAGAGAAATGAAGCATATATAGGAGTATTAATTGATGATTTAATTACTAAAGGAGTTAAAGATCCATACAGATTACTAACATCACGAGCTGAATATAGATTATTATTAAGACATGATAATGCTGATTTAAGATTAAGAAATCATGGATTTGAAGTTGGTTTAATAAGTAAAGAACAACACAATCTTTATTTAGAAAAATTAAAAAATATTGATAAGTTAACTAATATTTTAAAAGAAACAAAAATAAGTCCAAAGCAAAATAATATTTTAGAAAAATTAAATAGTACTCCATTAAAAGATGGTATAAGTTTATATAATTTACTAAAAAGACCAGAAATAACAATTGACAAGTTAATCAGTGAAGGAATATTAGAAACTAATGCTGATAAATTTATTAAAGAAGAAGTAGAAATAAATATAAAATATGAAGGATATATAAATAAAGCTACTAAAGAAGCAGAAAAAATGTTAAAATTGGAAGATAAAAAAATACCTGCCGATATTAATTATGATGAAATAAAAAATATTGCTAGTGAAGCAAGACAAAAACTAAAAGAAATAATGCCTACTTCTATTGGTCAAGCTCTACGTATTAGCGGTGTTAATCCTGCTGATATATCAATTCTAATGGTTTATCTAAAAAAGAAGTATCATAAATGAATATAGATGAATTTTTAAACGAATTAGAAAAAATAAATATAAATTTAGATCAAGAAAAATTAGATAAACTAAGTAAATATTACGAATTATTAGTAGAGTATAATAAAGTAATGAATTTAACTGGTATTACCGAAAAAAAAGAAGTATATTTAAAACATTTTTATGATTCTTTAACAATTGTAAAAGTAATTAATTTAAATAATTATGAATCTTTATGTGATATTGGAACAGGTGCTGGATTTCCAGGAATAGTTTTAAAAATAGTATTTCCCAATTTAAAAATAACTTTAGTTGATTCACTACAAAAAAGAGTTAATTTTTTAAATATTGTTATAAGAGAATTAGAATTAGAGAATATTGAAGCAATTCATGGTAGGATAGAAGAATTTTCATTAAATAATCGTAATAAATTTGATATAACAACATCTCGTGCGGTCGCTCATACAAGTATTTTATTAGAATATGCTATTCCTTTAACTAAAGTAAATGGTTATTTTATCCCATTAAAAGCAAATATGGATTGTGAATTAAAAGAAAGTGAAAATGCAATTAAAAAACTAAACGTAAAATTAATTAAAAAGGAAATATTTGAACTTCCAATTGAAAAAAGTACAAGAACTATTTTAGTTTTTAAAAAAGAAAAGGATAATTTATTATATCCAAGAAAATATAGTGAAATTAAGAAGCATAGATTATAGCTTCTTTTTTTTGAAAATATTTTCCAACATCTTGTATTATTTCCCAAAATATAGTATTATATTTATAAGAATAAAAATAGGTTGGTGGTGAAATAGTGCAAGAGCGTGAAATTAAGGTATTGAATATTGATGATATTTTACCAAACCGTTTTCAACCAAGAATTCAATTTGATGAAAAAGCAATTAATGAACTCGCAGAATCAATTAAAATACATGGTGTAATTCAACCAATTGTGGTAAGACCTGTAAGTGATAAATACGAAATAATTGCTGGTGAACGTAGATATAAAGCTAGCGTATTAGCAGGTGTTACAACTATTCCGGCATTGATTGTTGATTTAGATGATCGTGAAAGTGCAGAGATAGCTTTAATTGAAAATGTTCAAAGACAAGATTTAACTCCTATTGAAGAAGCAGTTTCCTATAAAAAAATCTTAGATATGGGTTATTTAAGTCAAGTTGAACTAGGTCAAAAGCTTGGTAAAAACCAATCAACTATTGCTAATAAATTGCGTCTTTTAAATCTAGAAGAAGAAGTACAAGATGCTTTAATGGAAAATAAAATATCTGAGCGTCATGCCAGATCATTATTACGTTTAGATAGTATTGAACAAGTAAAAATGTTAAATCGTGTTATTGCTGAACGTTTAACAGTTAGAAAGTTAGACGAAGAAATAGAAAAAATATTAACACGTGATCAAGAAGAAGAAAAGAGGGAA
>CAJOJO010000006.1 GCA_905235045.1 uncultured Bacilli bacterium | reverse complement strand
GCTAAATCACTATCTAACATTACTTGTTTACCTCTTATTACATATATCTTACTTTTTATATCTTCTTTTACTACTAATTTACTCATATAAAACCTCCTTAAGTTTTATATGATAACAAACAAATATTAAAAAAAATGTCGAAATATACAAAAAAAAGAACTATTTCTAGTTCTTTTAATTATCCAATAATTTCAGATACAACACCTGAACCAACTGTTCTACCACCTTCACGAATTGAGAACTTAGTTCCGTTTTCGATAGCGATTGGAGCAATTAATTCAACAGTCATTGTAACGTTGTCACCTGGCATAACCATTTCAGTACCAGCAGGTAATTCAATAACACCAGTTACGTCTGTAGTTCTGAAATAGAATTGTGGACGATAGTTACTGAAGAATGGAGTATGACGTCCACCTTCTTCTTTGCTTAATACATAAACTTCAGCTTTGAATTTTTTATGTGGAGTAACTGTTCCTGGTTTTGCTAATACTTGACCACGTTCAACTTCTTCTCTTGCAATACCTCTTAATAATACACCAGCATTATCTCCTGATTCTGCATAGTCTAATTGTTTACGGAACATTTCAATTCCTGTAACAACTGTTTTCTTAGTATCTTTTAAACCAATAATTTCAACTTCATCATTAAGATTTAATTTACCTCTTTCAACACGTCCAGTAACAACTGTTCCACGTCCTGTAATAGTAAATACATCTTCAATTGGCATTAAGAATGGTTTATCTAAGTCATGTACTGGAGTTTCAATCCAAGTATCAACTGCATCCATTAATTCATCAATTTTAGCAGTCCATGTTGGATCACCTTCTAATGCTTTTAAAGCAGATCCTCTAATAATTGGAGTATTATCTCCATCGAATCCATATTCGCTTAATAATTCACGAATTTCCATTTCAACTAAATCTAATAATTCAGCATCATCAACCATATCACATTTGTTCATGAAAACAACCATACGAGGTACACCAACTTGACGTGATAATAAGATATGTTCACGAGTTTGGGCCATAGGTCCATCAGTTGCAGCTATAACTAAGATAGCTCCATCCATTTGAGCTGCACCAGTAATCATATTTTTTACATAGTCAGCGTGTCCTGGACAGTCTACGTGTGCATAGTGTCTTTTTTCAGTACTATATTCGATATGAGCAGTATTAATTGTAATACCTCTTTCTCTTTCTTCAGGTGCTTTATCAATGTTTGCAAAATCAACTTTTTCATTTCCGTTTTTTCCAGCTAAGTGAGCAGAAATAGCAGCAGTTAAAGTTGTTTTACCATGGTCAACGTGTCCAATTGTACCAATGTTAACATGTGGTTTTGAACGATCAAATTTTTCTTTTGCCATAATTTTTTCCTCCTCTATAATTATATATATTTATTTTATATCAACTAAAGAAAAATAGCAAGCTTTTTTCTTTAGTTTATATACATTTTAGTTATTACCGCCAAATTTTTTGACGATTTCATCTGAAATATTTCTTGGAACTTCTTCATAATGATCAAATGTCATTGTATAGTTACCTCTACCTTGAGTATTACTTCTTAAAGAAGTTACATATCCAAACATTTCAGAAAGTGGTACCATAGCATCGATTGCTAAAGCATTACCACGTGATTCTTGTCCCATAGGTTTACCACGACGAGCAGTAATATCACCCATTACATTTCCTAAGTATTCTTCTGGAACTACTACTTGAACGCTCATAATTGGTTCAAGTAAAATTGGTTTACATTTGTTTTTAGCTTCTTTTAAAGCCATACTAGCAGCTATTTTATAAGCCATTTCTGATGAGTCTACATCATGGTAAGAACCATCAAATAATGTAGCTTTAACATCTACCATTGGGAATCCAGCTAAAACACCAGTTTTCATAGCTTCTTGTAAACCTTTATCAGTAACTGGAATATATTCTCTTGGAACTACACCACCTACGATAGCATCAACAAATTCATAACCTTTTTCTGGATTTGGTTCGAATTTAATCCATACGTGACCGTATTGTCCACGACCACCAGATTGTTTAATATATTTACCTTCACATTCAGCTGCTTGGGTAATTGTTTCACGATATGAAACTTGTGGTTGACCAACATTAGCTTCTACACCAAATTCTCTTTTCATACGGTCAACAATAATGTCAAGGTGTAATTCACCCATACCAGCAATAATTGTTTGACCAGTTTCATGGTTTGTACTAGCTCTAAATGTTGGGTCTTCCTCTGATAATTTTTGTAAAGCAATAGCCATTTTATCTTGGTCTGCTTTTGATTTAGGTTCAACTGTAAGTTCAATAACAGGTTCTGGGAATTCCATTGATTCCAAGATACAAGCATGTTTTTCATCACATAGTGTATCACCTGTTGTTGTATCTTTAAATCCTACTGCTGCTGCTATATCACCAGTATAAACTTCACTAATTTCAGTACGGTTATTAGCATGCATTTGTAGAATACGACCTAATCTTTCTTTTTTGTTCTTCGTTGCATTTAAAACATATGAACCACTTGTTAAATGTCCTGAATAAACTCTAAAGAAAGTTAATCTACCAACAAATGGATCAGTCATAACTTTAAATGCTAAAGCACTAAATGGTTCTGAATCAGATGGATGTCTTACTATTTCGTTTCCATTTAAATCAGTTCCTTTAATTGATTCAATATCAGTTGGGGCTGGCATATAATCAATAACGGCATCTAAAAGTAATTTAGTACCTTTATTTCCTAATGCTGTACCACACATTACTGGGAAGAATTTAACAGCTAAAACACCTTTACGGATAGCTGATTTTATTTCTTCTATAGTAAGTTCATTACCTTCTAAATATTTTTCCATTAAAGCATCATCATATTCAACAACGGCTTCAATTAATTCAGCACGTTTTGTCTCAGCAATACTTTTTAAATCTTCTGGAATTTCAATTTCAACTGGTTCTTCTTCTTGTTTACCATCATATTGGTAAGCTTTCATTGTAACCAAATCAATAATTCCATTAAATTCGTTTTCAGCACCAATTGGCCATTCTATAGGTGCATAATTAACGCCTAATCTTTCACCAATTGATTTAAGTGACATTTCAAAGCTTGCCCCTAATTTATCCATTTTATTACAGAATATAATACGAGGTACTTTAAATTCATCTGCTTGGCGCCAAACTGTTTCTGTTTGTGGTTCAACACCAGCATTTGAGTCAAGTAGTGCGACTGCACCATCTAAAACACGAAGTGATCTTGATACTTCAACTGTAAAATCAACGTGACCTGGAGTATCAATGATATTTAAACGATGGTTTTTCCAATAAGCAGTTGTTGCTGCAGAAGTTATGGTAATACCACGTTCTTGTTCTTGTTCCATCCAGTCCATTTGTGATTCACCATCGTGAGTTTCACCAATTTTATGGATTTTATGAGTATGGAATAAGATACGTTCAGTCATAGTTGTTTTTCCGGCATCAATATGAGCCATAATACCAAAATTACGTGTTTTTTCTAAACTATATTCACGAGCCATAATTTTTTATCCTTTCTACTACCATCTATAATGAGCAAATGCTTTATTAGCTTCTGCCATCTTATGTGTATCTTCACGTTTTTTAACTGCGCCACCTGTTCCATTAGCAGCATCAATTATTTCGTTTGCTAAATTTTCACTCATAGAGTGTCCACCTCTTAAGCGAGCATAATTAACTAACCATCTTAAAGCTAATGCTTGACTTCTATCATCTTTAACTTCAATTGGAACTTGATAGTTAGCTCCACCAACTCTTCTTGATTTAACTTCTAAAGCTGGTTTTATATTTTCCATTGCAGTATTAAATACTTCCATTGGATCTTGATTTGTTTTTTCTTTAACTATATCAAAAGCATCATAAAGAATAGTTTGCGCTGTTCCTTTTTTACCATCTAGCATAATTCTATTAACTAATTTAGTAACTAATTTTGAATTATATATTGGATCAGCTAAAACATCTCTTTTAACTGCACGTCTTTTACGCATATTTATTTCCTCCTTTACTATTTAGGCTTTTTTGTTCCGTATTTACTACGTCCTTGGCGTCTTTTATCAATACCAGCAGTATCTAATGTACCACGAACGATATGATATCTAACACCGATAAGGTCTTTAACACGACCACCACGAATTAAAACTACACTGTGTTCTTGTAAGTTATGTCCTTCACCACCAATATAAGCAGTAACTTCCATACCATTTGAAAGTCTTACACGGGCATATTTTCTTAAAGCTGAGTTTGGTTTTTTTGGTGTCATTGTTCCAACTCTTGTACATACTCCACGTTTTTGTGGTGAGTTTTGATCAGTTGTTTTTTTCGTTCTACTATTATATCCAACTGCTAAAACTGGTGATTTACTTTTACGAGTTTTTGAACCTCTACCTTTTCTAACTAATTGATTTATTGTAGGCATATAAATCCTCCTTTCATTACACACTTCCAGGTGTTTCGTTTTTGCTCTTAATTAAAGATTTACCTAAGTAAACCTTCAAATTAAATTCCTTGAATAATATATCATTTTATTATATGTAAGTCAATCATTTTTTAAAACTTTTTTTTATTTTACGAAAATTGTTTTAACTTATTTTTAATACGATGTAAAGCATTATCAACTTTTTTTGTACTAATATCTAAAATCTCAGCTATTTCTTTATAATTAAAACCATTAATTCGTAATTCAAATATTTGATATTCAATGGTTGATAATTCATTAATAGCATATTCTATAATTTCCTTTTTAGTTTCTTCATTTATTATCATATGTTCTGGATTACTAAATTCATCTTTTACTAAATATGATAAATCAGCATCATCATCACGATCAAATGATATTGAATTATTTAAAGCTTGATTCTTTTGTCTATTATTAGCAATTATTAAATCAATCATTTTTCTTTTAATACATGTTTTTGCATAAGTAAAAAATAAAGTTTCTTTTGTTTCTCTAAATGTTTGGATAGCACTATTTAAACCAATCATTCCTTCTTGAATCATATCATTTAAATCAATGCCATTATTATGGACATATTTCATCATTTCTTTAGCTAATGATAAAATTAAAGGCTCATATTTTTTAAATATAATATTATTTGCTTCTTCATTTTCTTCGTTAACTAAATCAACTAGTTCATAATCGTTATATTCATCATACATAGATATCACCTATTTTCTGTTTTTTAAAGCTTCAAAAATAATAATTCCAGTAGCTACTGAGGCATTTAAACTATTAGTTTTACCTTGCATTGGAATTGTTGCAATAAAGTCACAGTTTTCTTTTACTAAATGACTCATACCATTTCCTTCATTACCAATAACAATAGCTATTTTACCATTATAATCAATTTCTGTATATGGTGTTCCCTCCATCGCAGTTCCAACTATCCAATACCCTGCTTTCTTTAAATATTCAATTGTTTGATTTAAGTTAGTAACTTCAGCTATAGGAACATTTTCTATTGCGCCAGTTGACACCTTAATTACAGTACTATTTACTTTAACAGCTCTATCTTTAGGAATAATTATTCCCCCTACTCCAGCAGCTTCACAAGTTCTTATAATTGCGCCAAAGTTATGTGGGTCTTCTATGTGATCTAAAATAACAATGAAGTTTTTATTAATAAATTCTTCAATATCATGATATTCATAATCTTTTACTTCTAAAATAATACCTTGATGCATACCATCAACTAATTTATCTAATTCATATTTTTCTAGATATTTAATGTTTATATTTTTCTTGTTTAATTTAGATAATAATTCTTGATCATTAAAATTTTTATTTAAATATGCTTTTTTTATTTCTTCATTATTATTTAAATAATCATTAGCGACATTTTTACCATAGATATACATAATTATTCTCCTTTTATATAATTCATTATTTCTTCAATTCTTTTATTATTATTTTTATAATATAAGTAACCAATTAATGCTTCTAACGCAGTAGCATGTTTATAAGTTACTATATCAGTTGATCTTATTTTATGGGATTTATGATTTCTTGCTTTTTTAATTATATCTAATTCTTCATCATTAAAAAAGTCTTTTTCCATCATTTCTTTTAAAAATTTTGCTTGAGCTTTAGCTGATACATATTTAATAGCTGATGTTTGTAAGTCATTTACTTTTACAATCCCTTGTTTGATTAAGTATTCTCTTATTTTTAATTCATATATTGCATCGCCTATATAAGCAAGCGTTAAAACATTATTCATATTTTCCTTTCTTATATTTATCTATTTCTATTTTTTTATCATATTTTTTTACTTTTTGAAACCCATGCCCTGTTTGAAAAGGATTATACCTTGGTTTTGTTTCATTAAAAATTTGTTGTTTAGTTTTTTTAATTTTCATAACGATCAAATGTTATTCCTTTCAATAATCCATTTTTAATGTCTGACAAAACAATATCGCATACTTTGTCATCATCAACAATGCCACCTTTTCCTAAGCAACCACGAGCTCGTCCAATTGTATCAAAAGCTTCAATAAAGTCTTCGTCTATTTCTGTTAAGCCATATCTATCTTTTAGTAAATTAGGATAATAAGTATGAAGCGTTTTTAAGATATAGCAAACTACCTCTGATACAGGTAATATTTCTTCTTTAATTGCTGTTAAACTAGCTAAGTTATAAGCTACTTTTTGGTCTTCAAATTTAGGCCATAATATACCTGGTGAATCTAATAGTTCTAATTCATCATTGATTCGAATCCAATTTAAGTTTTTAGTTACTCCTGGTTTATTACCAACACTAGTTGCTTTTTTACCAACCAAACGATTAATTAGAGTTGATTTGCCAGCATTAGGTATTCCTACTACTAATACACGTGTTTTTCTTTTATTCATACCTTTTTCAAGACGATTATTATTTATATTACTCATTAATTCATTAGTAATATCAATTATTTGTTGCTTATTAAAATTATTTATTAAATCCGCTTTGATTACTTTGTATCCTAAATTTTCATAATAATTAACCCATTTATTAGTTTCGGTAACATCACATAAATCATATTTTGTCATTATTAGTATTTTAGGTTTATTACCTATATAATCATCTATATCAACTATTTTAGAAGAATATGGTATACGTGCATCAATAACCTCATAAACAACATCTATTAGGTTGAGATGTTCTTTAATTAGTCTTTTAGTTTTAGCCATATGACCAGGATACCAATTGATAACCGTATTAGAAAACACTTTATCTTTATTTTCACTCATTAGAATCACTTCCTTTAAATCTATTTAATTATATCATATACACGTTATTTTTCTAAATACATATCAACTTCTTTTAAAAGATTTTTAGCAAAATCATAAACTTTTTTGTAAAATTCTTTTTCTGATAAAACAATCATTAATTCAAAAATCAAAAATAAATATTTTTGTTCATTAACAATTCTTTCTATATCACTAAATTTAATATTCATCATCTTTTTAGTTATTATTTTTGATTGATAGTTTTTATCAAATGGGAATCTAAAACACATAGAAAAATCATTTGTCGCTGCATACTCACCTATTTGTTTTAATTGTTTCACACAGTATTGGTAATAATCTGGTTTGAGTCCAATTCCAATCATATAATCTTTATCATTGGTAAAAAATTTTAAAATATTATGACTGGATGGTAAATCTTCATTTTTATTTAATAATACAGCTTTAATAACCAATTCAATATAATGACTGATCATAAACAAATAGGAATAAAATAATTTATTATTCTTACTATCTATCATTTCTTTTCTAATTAGAAGTATTGACTCGAAATATGAATCTTTATAATTTTTAAAATTCAATACCTTTTCATAAATTTTTGCCGGATTATCAATTAAGCTAAATTTTTCTTTCAAATCTTTCGCTATGGCACTAGATTTTGGGCCTTTAATTTCGCATGCTTTTTCAATGATTTTATCTTCTTCATACATTTTTATAATTTTCTTCCTGTATAAATCTTTTTCATCAATAGCATTTTCTATTTCTTTTTCTATTATTTGTATATCAATAGTAGTATCTTTAGTCATATACTACATCTCCTTTATTTTTCTTTCATATTTTAAAATTACATCTACTTTTTCTTCTTCATAAACTATAATTTTATCAATATATTTTGTAATTAAATCTCTATTTAACTCTTCTATTATTTCAGCATCTAATTTTTTTTAAATTTAATAATTCAATAATCTTGTTATATAAATCATTTTGCCTAATTCTATGTTTTGTACATATTTTTTTATTTAGATTATTTCTACAGTAGTAATAGCTATTTTTCTTACCTTTAACTAAAGCCATTGGGCCATTACAATCAGCACAAAATAAATAACCAGATAACAGATCATTTTTATTGGTACTTCTTCTTTGTACTTTTAACATTTCTTGAACTTTATCAAATACCTTTTTAGAAACTAATTCTTCATGATGATTTTCAAACTTAATCCAGTCTATTTCTGGATTCTTTACTTCTCTATGACTTATATAGTTTTCAT
The DNA here is from genome assembly GCA_905235045.1 of uncultured Bacilli bacterium. Classification (GTDB taxonomy): domain Bacteria; phylum Bacillota_I; class Bacilli_A; order RF39; family UBA660; genus CAJOJO01. The sequence continues at coordinate 32,097 of CAJOJO010000006.1, read as the reverse complement.
TTCTTCTTTTACCTTGTACTAAAGTTCCTGTATAGTTTTCATCTCTTAATATTCTATCAATTATTTCATAATTCCATTTATTATCTTTCTTAGGTTTGGTATATCCTAAATTATGAGTTTTCTTATATAAAGCAGGAGTCATCACTTCTCTTTTATTTAATTCTTCTGCAATTTCAGATTTAGTCATTCCTAATAAAAACATATTAAATATTTCTCTAACTACATCTGCTGCTTCATCATCAACTATTAATTTATGAATATCTTCTGGATTTTTTCTATATCCATAAATAACTGAAGATCCAACAAAGTTTCCATTTTCTTTATTTATTCTTAATGATTTTTTAACTTTAACTGAAGTTTCGTATGCCATATGATCATACATCATATTTTTTAGTGGAATATCTAATCGTTCCATAATGTTACCATGCTTTAAACTATCAAAATCATCATTGATTGAAATAAATCTTACATTTCTATCAGGAAAATAATAATGTAAATAATAACCCACTTGAATGTAATTTCTTCCAAGTCTAGATAAATCTTTAACTATTACTGTATTAATTAAACCACACTCAATATCTCTTAAAAGATTTTGAAAACCAGGTCTATCAAAAGTTGTTCCGCTATATCCATTATCAATATACTTTTCTACTATTTCTAAACCATTATTTTCACAATAATAATCAGCCAATTTAATTTGATTATCTATACTCAGAATCACTATAATTCTCATCTCTTGATAGTCTTATATAAGATCCAACATTATATTTTGACATAGTTTCAACTCCCTTCATTATTATATCAAAAAAGTAGGATTTCTCCTACTCATCAGTTCGTAATATCTTAATATTATGAATATTTATTTTTTCTTATTCTGCGAAACTATATTAAATCCATAAACAGGACTTTCATAATTCTCATTAAAAAGTTCTTCCATATATTCAGGCCAATAATTTCCATGTCTTGCTATCATGTTCTTTTTAAACATTTCTGGACTATATTTTTCCATATCAAAACAATCTTTTTGTTTATATACATTAAAGAATAAATCTGTTAAATCTAAATCAACTAATGTATTAATACCACTTTGTAAAGCAACTTCAGCCACTCTTTTAACACAATCCATAGCATGATATCCTCCAACAACTAATTCATCTACAGATCCAAGTTGTTCTAATATTTTTTCTTCATTAGGATATTTAGGTATAAAATTTTGTTTTTCATTTCCATTTGAATCGTATGCACTAGCTTCATCAAATGTTATGTCAGTGTATATAACCTTATCACCATTTTGTTTTTCTATTCCAAACATTTCTTTATCAGGATATAAAACATATACTATTTCGTAACCTTGTTCTCTATATCTTTTATTAATTGTCTCGTTTAATATTGGAAGTGGTCTTTCTACTCCCCATTCATCATATAATTTATCATCAGATAATAAGAACATATTTGTAAATTCTTTTATTGGATATAAATATAAAAATACTTTTTTCATTTTACCACTGCCTTTGTATATCAATAATTATTATATCACACTTTTCTATAATTTGATTACATCGCAATATTACTATTTTCCGAACACTCAGTAAAAGTTAAAAAACCCTTATTTTATAATGGGGTTAACTGGAAATATCAAGCCCTTAATTCCTCCACCAAAAATCATTATTTTTAGCTAATTTTTATCATTTTTTACAAATTTTCACTATTTTTTAATAAAAATATGTAAGATTCAATTCTTAGTTTTTCCTTATTTTATAAGGATTTGTTAAAGGAGTTGAATAAAACAATATCAACCAATTTATATTAGTTTTATTTTCATTCATTTGGATCAACTCCTTATCTATAATTATATATGTTTATTTTCTTTTTTTTCTGAACTTAATATTTGTAAAATATTTGTAGTTCTAATATCACCTTTTTTAATATTATTTAAAACTTCTAACATTCTTTCAGATATTTGAATGCCGTTCATGAGATTGCTTAAATCATCATCTGAACCATATTGATTTTTATACATTTCAATTATCATGTTTACTTCTAAACTAGGAAATTTATTAGTAAAGCTCAAATACTTAATTAAAAATTCTAATGTTAAAATCGGTGAACCATATTCTTCATTTTCAATATAATCTGTTTTTTTATAACAATCTAAAATTTTTTTAGCAAATGATTTGTTAAGTATTAACAATGCATTTTCTTGAAAATTAAATTTTTCTATAAAATTTAATGTTAATTTAATAGAATTAATTATCGCATCAAATTCAGTAAAATATCTATCATGATAATGATGATATGTTGATCCACTAAGTGACATAATTTTAAACGAAATATCATTTAAATGTGAATAAGATGAATTTCTATTTTCATTTAATTCTTTATTTTGTCTTGCATGCCATATTTCATGAAACACAGTATTTATTATATATAAATTATATAAATCATTATTATTACAGGAAATCATTTGTAATAAATTTGACTCAAAGCATTTTTTCTTATAATATTTAAAATCATCTTTAAAATTATTACTAACAGATATTGCTTTATCATCCATACCATATGCTGCTATTCCGCAAAAAACATTTTCTTCTTCAATATTATTAACGTATTCTTTCAAATCCAACACTTTTAACTGTTCTTGTATAAATTCTTGTATATCACTCAATTCAAATCTTTTATGATTTTCTAATTTTTCAATATATCCCACATTATTTCACCTCGTTTACTATATCTTAGACTGTCAATACCAAGTATCAAATACTTTGCTATTTTCAACTATTTTTAGTTATTTTTTATACTTTTTAGTAATTATCTATTAAAAAATGTAATTACTAAATACTTAGTTTATCCTTATTTTATAGGAGTTTGAATAAAACTTAGACTAAATCAATATCAACCAGTTTATATTTGTTTTATTTTCGTTCATAGAAATCACTTCCTTAATTTTTCATTATTTTTTTATCTTTTAAATTAACAAAATCTGCATTAAAGGTATTTGATATTACTTTAAATAGTTCTGAATTATTTGTCATATTAGTATATCTCTTTTGCATATTATCATCTGTTATTTCATATTCATTATTTGTGCATAACACTTCATAATTAACACTAGTATCTTCATAGTACTTATTTGTATCATAAAATCCATTTCTTAAATAAAAGTTCTTACGTCTAATACTTATATCATCAATTGGTTCATCAACTGATAAAAATAGTGTTTCATATTTTTCTCTTAAATCAGCAAGTATTCTAGAACCATAATTTTGATTTCTAAGTTCTTCAGATACTGCTAAATACATAAGATAATATGCATTATTACAATTAACAAGATAACACATTCCAATAAATCTGTCATTATCTAATATAGCTAATAAATCCGAATTATCTTCTTTAGAACATTCATCTAATATCCAAAATGGAAATCTTTCTTCTTCTGGAAAAGATGTTAAATATAATTCTTCTATTTTATTTTTATATTCACTACTCTTTATATACCTTAATGACATTATATCACCTTCTATAATTAAGTGTTGCATAAGAATATCAACCCCAAAATGCAAACACTAAAAATTACTATTTTTAGTACTTTTTGACTATTTTTATTAATTTCTATAATTTTTTTATATCAAAAATGCAAGATGTTGTCCCTTGCGAATCCTTATTTTATAAGCATTTCAGATAAGTGTTGCAAAAAGTGTTACCAGACAGTTGATATTAGTTTTATTTTCATTCATGAGTATTACCTCCTTTTACTAACTGTTTACTTTTTCCAAAAAAGCTTTCTTTTATTTCATCAATGTTTTCAGGAAATCCTTGCATGTAAATATAATATCTATAGTAATAACTTAAAATATCTTCATCACTTGTATCTTCGATTTCATCACATTCAACATCAATTTGCAAATAACTTCCAAAAACTTGTTGCATCAAATACTTACTTATTATTATTCCTGAAATATCATCAACAAATAAAGTATCTGAAGGCCAACCTCCATGTAAATTCAAATCTATATATGAAGTTGTATCATCATCTATTTCTTTTTTAAAATAATCATACTTTACAGTTTCAGATAATAATACTTCATATATAAAACTATTTGTGTCAGAAATAATTTTTTCAAAATATTCATCCGAATATTTCTCATTCATTATTTTCTTTCTTTTCTCAATTTCATCTATATTACCATCTATTGGCCAAGTATAAAAGCTGAGCAGATGTTGTTTGTATTCTGATAAAGAAATCATAATTTCACCTCTTTTTTAATCGGTCTTGACGGGGTGTTATCACCATATCAATTACTAAGCAATTTTTATTCAAAATTACTCATTTTTAACTTATTTTTACTTATTTTAACATATTTTTATTTAAAACATGCAGGATCTAATTTTTAATTTTTCCTTATATTATAAGGAATTCAAGAAGGTCTTGACTAAATTGTTATCAACCAGGTAATATTTAATTGGGTTAACTTTTTATCATCCATTTATAATCACTTCCTTATTATATATTTTTTTAAATCTATCTTTTGTCATAATTGTTTTTATTGTTCTTATATTTTTATTAAATCTTGGATAGTATTCTTCATATTCATCATAGTACTCAAATCCTATTTTTTTATTTACACCTTTAGATTTATAATTATCTTCTGCATAGCCATAAATAATAGCATTATAATTTGTATTATTAAAAATATATTTCATAATTTCTATAACTGCCTCTGTCATATAACCATTTCTCCAATAGTTAGGATGTAAGTTAAATGCTATTTCTAATGAATTTTTCATTTCATTAGTTTTATCTAAAATAACATTCCCAATTGGTGTCATATTATTTTTTAAATATATTATAAAATCAAATACATTATTTTTTTCTTCCATATGATATTTTGAATATTCTTCTACCTTATTTTGATCTAATTTCACAAATTCAAATTCGCCTGCTATATTTCTTAATTTAGTAAAATCATATTCATAGACAGTTAAATAATCTTCATAAGTCCCAGATTTTAAAATTAATCTCTTTGTTTCTAACATATCATATTTCATAATAACACCTCTTTTTAATTGGTCTTGACGGGGTGTTATCACCATATCAATTCCTAAGCATTTTTTATTCGAAATTACTTATTTTTAATTTATTTATACTTATTTTAACATATTTTTATTTAATACATGTAAGATCTTTTTTTCAGTTTTCCCTTATATTATAAGAAATTCAAGAAGGTCTTGACTAAATTGTTATCAACCAGTTTATATTAGTTTTATTTTCATTCATTGGAATCAACTCCTTTTACTTAAATTTTCTTCATATAATAAATTGAGTAACTTTCAAATCCATGCTTATTATAAAGGCTAACCGCAGGTATATTTTTCTCAAAAGCATTTAGTTTTATATAACTAGCACCTTTCTTTTTCGATATTTCACTGAACTTTTCAATTAGTTTTGAACCAATCTCGTTATTCCTAAATTTTTCGTCTACACATAAATGATCAAGATATGATATCTTCTCCTTATAATAAATACTTTCTATTATATATCCATCTATTAAACCAACAATTTTATTATCAATTTCCGCTATTAAAAAGATTTCTTTTCTAGATTTAATCCTTTTTTTTATTTTTTTCTCTTCTTTTTCGTCAACTTTATATGTTCTCACTATATTATCATCAAAAACTTTTTCGGCATCAAATAATTGCTTATATAAATTAATTACATCTTTATAATCATTTATATTAACCTTTCTAATATCCATTATTTCACCTCTTTTTATAAATATTAAATGTGTCGGCATATTACAAGCCAGTACTCTAATTCCTCTCAAAAATGAGCAATTTTTAATCTGCTTTTTTCATTTTTTGCTTCTTTTTTATTAAAACTTGCAAGATTTCATTTCTTAAAAGTCCCCATTTTATAAGGGTTTAAGTGATGTACGTCATAAATACAAGCCAACCAATTTATATTAGTTTTATTTTCATTCATTTGGATCAACTCCTTTTACATGTTTTGATAAAGTATTTAAATATATTATTCATATTATCATCATTTAGCATTAATTCAGGATGCCATTTAATACCTAAGCAAAACTTTTTATCACTAAGTTCTACTGCTTCAACATATCCATCATCTGAGTATGCTGATATTTCTAAATTTTTAATGTCTTCCTCTTTTGCAAACATTGTATGAATACTATTAACATCAATTTCTTTTGTTTTTAATATATCATATAATAATGTATTTTCTTTAATTATATTTTTATGAACTATTGAGCCATCTTCAGTATTATGAATTGTATTATTAATACAAAAAACTTTCCCACCCATTGCTCTAATAATGTTATTAAATCCTGCACATATTCCAAGTATTGGTATATCATTATCTATTGCATACTTAGCTGCTTTTATCTCATAATCATCACTGGATAAACCACCTTGAATTATTATACCATCACATTTATCAATTAACGAATATAAATCTTCTAATTCGGATTGTGAAAAATTTGAATTATTTACTACTTCATCTGAATCACAAAATTTAGTAGAAACTTTTGTTGGTAATATTCCTATAACAAGTCCACCATTTTTTAATACAGCATTTCTAACTCCATCATAAACAAATTGTGATGTAAATAATTTATCATCGCAAAAAATATTTGGTTTACTTACTACTCCTATAATAGGTTTATTATTCATATACATCACCTCATTTTTTATTGGTCTTGACGGGGTGTTATCACCATATCAATTTCTAAGCATTTTTATATTCAAAATTACTCATTTTTAACTTATTTTTACTTATTTTATCATATTTTTATTAAAATCATGCAAGATCTATTATTCAATTTTTCCTTATATTATAAGGAATTCAAGAAGGTCTTGACTAAATTGTTATCAACCAGTTGATGTTTGTTTTGTCTAACCTATTTTCATTCATCGAAATCACTTCCTCTTATTTAAAAATTTATAATACATAAATAGTATAACATATAAAGCAATTGCAAGTATAAATGTTAATTTAATTGCATTATCACTTTCTTTAAAAATTGTATATGAAAGAATTGGAAGTATCATTGTAACAATGCCTTCAATAAACCTTTCAAATGTTACATATGATGTTTGATATTTATCTTTTGATGCTTCATATATAGCAATATGATCATACATTTCATATGAAGCATTACCAAATCCAATTAATATATAAATTAAAGGTAATATATAGACTAGTATACTATTATTAATTAGTAGCATAGCAAATGAAATAATTAAAATTATACACATAGGCAGTATAACATTACTCCATTTTCTATCTTTAGATTTATTTGCCCAATATTTACTGGAAAATGCTTCTGATAAATTAATTAATATATTAAGAATACTATAATATAAATAACCAACTTTAAGATATCTTAATAAGAAAACATTCAAATACATTGTTCCTAATCCATAAGCAAGTCTATTTAATCCACCTGTTATAAGAACGCTTCTAAAGTCTTTATCTTTGGCTGGAATAATAATATTTTCTTTTAAACCAATTTTTTCTTGAATAACTTCTGGTTTAAAGGTATGAATTCTAAGGTATATATCTATAAATGCAATTATAAATACAATTATAAATAATATTAAAAATCCATATAATTCATAACCGAATGCCGTAAATCTATCTAGAACTATACCCATACATAAACTAAATGCTAAAACAACTGTATTTTTAAAAAAATTTCTTTTAGCAGCAAATGTAGTTCTGTCTTCTTTTTTTATTAGTGTCATTCGCCAATTAACAAAAGTTATGTAGCCCATTTCACCTGTAACAGCATATATTGTTGCAAGAATAAAAAACAATATTGTTCTTATACTAATATCATTTGATATAAATGGAATAAACGCCATTGATACAGATGATATTCTATAAATAGAATAATTTGTTAATACAACTTTTTTTGATTGCCCAATTTTATAGAATAAAGGTGCAGCAAAAACTTGTATTATATTTGTCATCGTATCTAATACAGCATATATTCCTATTGCTAAATCTGATAATCCCAAATAAACAGCAAAAGCAGTAATAAAAGATGCACTAGCAATTCTATTATTTGCTGTATCTAATACTGAAGATACCAGATATTTCTTTTTTTCTGTTTCATAATTCATCTTTTATCACCTCTTTTTTGAAAAGTTAGACTGTAAACACCAAGTATCAAATACTATGCTATTTTTAGTCTACTTTTTAGAATTCTTATTTATTTTTATATATTTATTTTAAAAATATTTAATTAATTAATCATTACTTTCACCTTATTTTATAATTATTTTGGAGGGTCTTGACTAAATTGTTATCAACCAGTTAATATTTGTTTTATTTTCATTCATCCCACTCAATTTCTTTTACATGCTTCAATAAATTTCTTAAATATATTATTCATATTTTCATCTATTTTATATAAAGATTCTGGGTGAAATCTAAGTCCAATATAAAAATCTTTATCCTTTGCCTCAACAACTTCTTTATAATTATCATCACACACCGCAACTACATTTAAAATAGAATTATTATCAATAGCATTTTTATGTCTTGAATTAACTTTTATCTCATCTCTTTTAATTATTGAATAAAATGTTGAATCTTTATCTATTAATTTCATATTATGTACATACATATCATTTGGTCTTGAATGCTTATCAGGATTAGGAATTGGCATTATTGTTCCATCTAATGCCCTAACAATATTATTTTGTCCAGCGCATATACCAAGACATGGAATATTATTATCATAACAATATTTTGCAATAAATGGTTCCCAAACTTCACTTTCTGAACCACCTAATAATATTATTCCATCACACAAATTAATCTCATCAATAATTTTTTCTTTATCTAATTTAGTTTCTTCTTGTTTCCAATTATCATCGGTAAACATTATTTCTGCATTTGGAGATAATAATCCAATTGGAATACCCCCATTATCAAAAATTGCTTGTTTGTATTCATCTCTAATTAAAGAATTAGGTCTAGTACTATCAGTTTTAGTATGTTTAGCTACTAATCCTATTATTGGTTTATTCATAATATCACTCCTCATAATTACTTAAATATCTATTTAATTCTTCTTCTGTTAAATCAACTTTCAAATCCTTTAAACCACCAATTATTATATCTTTATATTTGTCACTCGGATTATTTAAAAGATTGTTTAATTTATTTTTTGCAGTAAAAGTTAAAATAGGTAATTTATCTATATATCCCAACAATATAATAGTATCATATAACTCATTTTCTTGTTCGAATATATCTTTAAATTGTTCACTTTTTATTTTATATATTTTACCATAAGTTTTTCCGGTACTTTTATAGTCTAAAAATGCCATGCCACCCGTCCAATTTTTACTCTCGCCAGCAAAGTATATTGGATGTTCAATAATATAACTTCTATATTCTAATGGTTCAGATTTATCATTACATCCAGTTTTACTTGCGTGTTTACCGCCATTAATATACATCATAAATCTCTTATAATTAATATTTGAACCATAACAAGCATACCATATGTATTCATAATTATTCTTTTTAAAGTCTTTTTTATTGATTAATTTCATATATTTACCTCTTTTTATCTGGTCTTGACTAAATCGTAATCAACCAGTTTATGTTTGTTTTATTTTAATTCATGAGTATTATATCCTTTTTTATTTACCAATTTTTTAACTTTATTATGATTATTATTTAAAATTGAATTTAATTTTTCTTTTAATTCATTACGATCTAAACTATAATAGAATTCCCCATCGCTACATTGTGCTACTTCATAATTTTCCATTTCATTTATTGGCTTTACAATTATTGGTATTTCTTCATTATCATCAATATTTTCTCGTTTTCTAATTAAATCACTATTCCACCAATCATAAACACTAATTGCATAGGCAATATCGTCATCACCTATAATAGCACAATATTGTCTTGGGTCAGCATCATCTAAATCTTTTATATCTATATCATTCGACCAAATAGCGCGTAAAACTCTATATTCATAAATTTCATTACCATCACAGTCATATCCTAATATGTAGTTCATGTGATCACCTCTTTTTTAATTGGTCTTGACTAAATTGTTATCAACCAATTTATATTGGTTTTATTATTCATAGGAATCACTTCCTTTTATATTTCAATAATAATCTGTCTTTTTGTTCTTCATAATCTTTTGAAATATAATGAAATTTTTTATTTTGAGCTAATAAATCAGCTGTTTTTAGTTCAAAAAGCATTTTTATTCCTTGTTCACCAAGTGTTTCATGCAATTTATTTAATTCTTCATTAGATAATTTAGAAATATTAATATCGTGATAATAGATTAAGCTAGATATTAAACTACTCATTGTTGAATCAAGATTATGTTTAAGGGCAAAGTCATCAAATATCTTTTTAGATTCATCCCAATGGCCATAGAAATGACCTATTTTATTTTCATCTTCTGTATATGAATTTGGTTTACCAATATCATGAAATAAAGATGCCATTCTTAAAACTATATTTGCTGGAACACTATCTACAACATGAAGTATGTGTTCATAAACATCATATATATGCCATTCATTATTTTGATTAAATCCTCTACAATTCTTAAGTTCTGGTATAAGTTCAAATATTTTCTTTTCATTATTTAATATATTATAGCTAGGTTTTTCGCTTAACAATATTTCATATAACTCTTCTATAGACAATACATTCACCTCTTTTATCTAAATGTTGCAAAAAGCATTACCAGACAGTTTATATTAGTTTTATTTTCATTCATTTGGATCAACACCTTAAATAATATTTTCTTTTTTTAATACATTCTCTAAATATTCATCTTTAGAAATAATTAATAGTTTCTTAGGATGATACAATTTTATTTTTTCATTCCAATCATGTAAATTAATTTTAAGTTTATCAGTAAATGTTTTATTATTACCTCTAGCATAACATCTTTCTTCTAATACTTTTTCACTATCTAAAGTAGGATAAGCTAAATAATACTCTATATTATTTTGTTCTAAAAAATCAAGTAGATGCCAGTGCATAGATGTTAACACAATATCATATTTATTAATTGCATCTAATACAGCCATATGATAATTATTTGGCCATTCAGGATTTTCAGGTCTTTCATTTTTACCTTTTCGTTGTTCATACGGAATACTTTCAAATCCTCTATTATCCCATTTATAATAACCTGATTCTAAATCAATTATATTAGAATACTTATTACCTAAAGTTGTTTTCCCTATTGCACCAAAACCAGCAACAATAATTCCTTTACTCATGTCTATTCTCCTTAATTAAATTCAAAATTTTTATTGCTTCTTTTCTATCTGATACTTTTTCTTCATTACTTAAAGAATCATAATTTGTATTCATCTGTCTAGTCCATCTATCAACAAATTCTCTAGGAATGATTAAACTACCATCTTCTTTAAAAATACATTTACTAAAAAGATATTTTTGCCATCTTGACCATCTATCATGTTCATAATCTGCAAGCAATTCTATTATTTCTTTTCCATCCATATTTTCACCTCATTTTTTATTGGTCTTGACGGGGTGTTATCACCATATCAATTCTTAAGCATTTTTTTTACTATTTTTAATAATTTTTATAAATTTTAATTTAAAATATTTAATTAGGAAAGTACCATTATCTCTTATTTTATAGCAGTTTGAATGAATCTTAGACTAAATAAACATCAACCAGTTGATATTAGTTTTATTTTCATTCATTTGGATCAACACCTTTAAATATACATAATTATAACATATCATAAGTATGTTTTATTCATTAATAAGCAATAAATTGGCGCAATTAATGTAATAATCAACAATAATAATTTAAAATAAATAATATCATTTAATAAAGCTACAATCATCATTAAAAAATATCCCGTTACTCTGCCAAGTGATATTGTAAATGCACTTAATCCAATATGCTCTTCCTTATAGTTTTCAATCTTACATTCTTCTACTAAATCGCCTTTTCTAGCATTATATGTAACTTCAAATATACAAAATATATTTGCGTAACAGAAATTATATATTACTAATGTTATTTTATTAATATCAATTAACAAACCAATTACGCTTAATAATAATATTACTGAACATATGGTTAAAATATATTTGGAATTGTTTTTATTATAATATTTATTATATAAAAGTAATGTAATCATTGAACATATTGAAAATATTGTTGTAAGTATTCCAAGGTTAATTGACGTTTTAAATGTCATGATTGTGATGATAATTATGATTGTACTAATAACGCTTTCAACCATACCATAAGCAATACTAGATAAATTATAATATTTTTCTTTATGCATTTTATTCTCTTTTATACATTTTAAAAATTTAGTAATACTATATTTACCCTTATCAGAAATCTTTGTACTATTCTTAATTAACAAAACCGAAATAATTTCTAATACACTAATAAATAAAACATAAATAGCTATCTTTGAAAATGAATATAATTCAATTGAAGCACCCAATACTATTGGGATTAATATATTGATAATTTTACTAAATATTTTCTTTAAAGACATAAATTTTTTTCTGTTATTCTCGTTTGTTACATCTACATAAATAACTTCATGAGCACACCAATAAAATATTTGAGAGATTGAATAAATAATAGCAATTAGTATATGATAATTGGAAACTTTACTACCAATTAATACTATTGATAAAATGAATGTTGCTCTTAAAAAAACACCTATAGAAAGAAAAATTTTACCTCTATTTGGTTTTTTCTTAATAAATCTTCCTATACATATATTACCTAATCCCATCAATGTATAAAGTGTAATATAATAAGTTGCTACTACAAAAATGTTCTCATTTGTTATTTTTAAAAAATAAGCTACCAAAAAAGTTTCTAAAAATACTGCAGTAATAGAATAAAACAAATCATTTATTATCAAAAGTTTTGCATCTTTGCCTATTTTATTGTTCATTTTAATCACCTCTTTATATATTAGTTAGACTGTAAACACCAAGTATTAAAATACTATGCAATTTTTTGCCTACTCTTTAGAATTCTTATTTATTTTTATATATTTATTTTAAAAATATGTAATTAATTAATCATTACTTTCACCTTATTTTATAGGATTTTGAATGAATCTTAGACTAAATAAACACCAACCAGTTTATATTAGTTTTATTATCCATAGGAATCACTCCATTTCTATTCAATTATAGCATAAAAAGATAGATTTTTAATCTATCTCTATAAATTATCTTTTATTTCTGGAAATAAATCATATAGATTATAACCAAGTAAATTATCAAAGTATTCTTTTAACTTATATGTTTCTTTAATATGATATTGTGTATTTGAATAAGCACCTCTTCTAATCATAATATCTATAAGTCTTTTATCAATTGTATAAACCACGCCACTTTGAGGACACATTAAATCACATAAATTAATTATTTTTTCTTCAATTGTATATTTATGATTTTTAATAAATTCAGTTCTAAATGGAATATCACCCGGAATGCCTCCTGCTGTGCATAATGTATCATTATTCAAATAAGAATGTGTTAGGCAAATATTACAGTATTCATCATCATACCCTTTTTCTTTTAGGTATTCATAACCTCTCATTACATGTCCATGTGATTCTCCATTATATTTTCCAATATCATGAAGATACCCAAGAGTAATTGCTTTATCAACATCAACATCTATTCCTTTTTCATTAAGTGCTTTAGCAATTTTACCAGCACTATCTCCTACACAAATTGAGTGCCCTATCCATCTATCATCTTTTTGATTAGGTCTTTCTTTTTCTAAAAGTTCTCTTGCTTCAATACTTGTTAATTTCATAATTTCTCCTATAAATTTTCTTTTATTTCTGGAAATAAATCATATAGATTATATCCCAACATATTATCAAAATATTGCTTTAGTTTATTTGTTTCCAATAAATGATAATGTGTATTTTTAAAAACTCCATGTCTAGTTAATAAATCATTCATTCTTTTATCAATTGTCATGATATTTGTTTTACACATTAAATCACATAAACAAATTATTTTGTCATAAATAGAATATTCACTTAATACATATTCTTTAAAAAATTCATAATTAGGATCAGTTGAATCAGTATAATCTCTATCATTAGCTAAACAATTTATATCATTATTTAAAAATGAATGTTTTATACATATTCCTGCATATTCTTCATCATAACCAAGTTCTTTAATATAATTATATCCATTTATTGCATGTGGTATAACTCCTTCATAATTATTCCATTTATATCTTCTACCAATATCATGAATATATCCAAGTGCTTTTGCATAATCTTCATCTAAATTTAATGCTTTAGCTATTGTCCCTGCACTATCTCCAACACACTTTGAATGTGTAATCCAATTATCATCACGTGACATACCAATACAAGAATTTAATAAGTTCAATGCTTCTTTACTATTTAGTTTCATAATAACTCCTTACTTTTAGATTGTTAAATCTTTAACATTTATTCCATTTATTCCATTTTCTATTAAAAGATCAATGACATCTTGCCTATCATCTATAAGTAATATTTCATCTGAATTACAATTACTTATTTTTTTTAAAATTTTTAATCCTATTAATTTCAATTCTTGTGATGATGTAGCAATAACTTCTATATCTTCTCCATAGTGCTTATTTACAAAAGCTTGTTTTGCTTTTAGATGAAATGAAAACTTCATACCAGATAGACAATACATTTTAATATTCTTACTCCTTAAAATATCAATCAAATTATATAATACTTCAGACCTTGTACATGGCTCTATTTCATCATAAAAACAATTTGGATTATTATATGCATTATAATAAAAGTTTATAAGATTTTCTTCACTTTCCCTACGATGTTTTGAAAAATCTTTGTCCTTATGAATAGCTAACGTATCATCAAAATCAAAAACAACTAATTTTATATTGTTTAAATTAATATCTGTTAATTTCATATTTTATTCTCCTAACCTATCAAATAAATCTTCATATACTTTATCTCTATCTATATCAGTAATTATAGTAATTTTATTATTATCATTAGTTAATTCATAAGATGTATCTTCTTTTATATCAGGACAACTTATTATTTCTTTTTTAAACCAATTTTTATTTATCATATAAGCAATAACAGATATATCCCAAATAACTCTTTCTTCTTGGATACCATGATATCCATCATTATAGAATCTATCAATTAAATAATTACATAATTCTGATTTATTACCAATATTTTCTTTTAATGCATTTATATCTATTCTTAATTTAGAAGCAACATTTTTACAAGGTATTATAGTTAATCTTACTTTAGAATCAAATACTATTTTTACTGCTTCTACATCTTGTCTAAAATTATATTCTAAATTATCTCTATAATCTAATTGATTACCGCCTAACCATATTACTTCTATTCTATCAATTATTTTAGGTTCTTTCCTTATAGCTAAAGCTATATTAGTAATTGCACCAATTCCTAAAATATAAGTTTTATTATTTTTAAGTGCTACTTCAATTATTTTATTTACTGCTTCATTATCTTCATTATATCCATTACAAATATAATCTTCTGCCCCTTTAAACACTTTATTTGTAGTATCAAAGTTTAACCAATTACATATTTTTAATATTTCATTATAACTTTTTTCTCGTCCACTTATAACTGTTTCATTTCTTTCTTTATGAGAATAAGGTGCAACAGTAATTGCCTCTATATTAAATAAGTTTTGATTCTTTATTAAATAAGTTAAAGCAAATTGATCATCACATTCATTATAAGTATCAGTATCTAATATAACATTTAATTTTTTATTGCTTATATAGTTATATATTTCTTTCCAATTTTTTAATCTATTAAATCTATTTTCATTTTTATTAAATGGTGTTTCAAATAAAATACATTCTATATCATTTTCATTACATTTTGTGCATACATTAATAGAATCATCTATCATTACATCTATACCAATTTCTTTACATATATCTGCTTTTTCTTGATGCTTATAAGCATCTGTTAAAATTAATTCATTATAAGGTATATCATATTTTTTTAACCAATTTATAGTCATGTTATAAGGATCAGAATATTCACCATTATCTCTACCACTAATAATATAGATTTCATTACCATCTTCTTTTAATTTTTTTATATAATATGATGCATTATCTACCATATCTAAATTGATAGCAATTCTTTCAATATTATTATTATAAAATTCATCAGTTTCTTCTTTAGACCAATCAAACATTCCTCTAGTAATATATAAATCATTATTAACTATTCCACTATTTCTTTTACTTTTATCTTCCATTAAAAACTCATCTAATAATGATTCATTAAATTTTGATAATACGTTATCTATATCAATTCCTATCTTCATTATTTCACCTCATTTTTTATTGGTCTTGACTAAATTGTTATTTACCAGTTAATATTCATTTTATTTTCGTTCATTTGAATTAACTCCCCAATTATTAGTTAATTTTTTTATTAATTTCTTATGTATTGGTTTTATAAAATCACACATTGTATCATTATCTGCTTCTTCAAAAGGTATCCATTTAACTCCTTTTGATTCATCTTCTCTAAATACTAAAGGAATAGTATCATCTGCTTCCATAATATACAATACATCTAAATGTAGATGAGCAGAAACATATTTACCATGTTTAATATGCCCTTTCACAGGAGCGGATTGAATTGAATATATATCATTATCTAACACTTTAACTTTTAAGCCTGTTTCTTCTTCTACTTCACGAACTGCAACAGATAATAAATCTTCCTCACCATCAGCATGTCCACCAGGGTATATCCAACCATCATTTATAATATGGTAAACAACAATCATTTTAGTTCGCTCTTTATTAACTACAAATGCGGATGCAGTAAAATGCCCAAAAATATTTTTTCTAGTCAATACATCATCACAATTATTTATGAAATCTAAATATTGTTCCTTGTCTCTTTCCTCTTGTTCATCATAGGGTATATATTTTTCTATTTGTTCTTTTAATGTCATTCTGATCACCTCTTTTAATAAAGTGTTGCAAAAAGCGTTACCAGATAGTTGATGTTGCTTTTACTAACCCCACTATTTTTTTCTAAATTTTCCATTTTTATCACTTCCTTTGTTTTGATATACAAAACTCTTCGTAATACATTATACCATATCTTTTATTGCATAAAAAAAAGAAATACTAATTTCTTTTCATTTTTTTTACTTTCGGACTTTCGTTAACTAAAAGTTTATGTTAATAATTATTTCTAATTCCTTCAATAATACTTTTTACTTTTTTATTTGATCATACTCATATATACTACCAGCTAAATCACCAATAATAGCTCCATACATAGTATTATCTCCTACACTTTATTTTTTCTTTTAATTTTAGTCCTAATTCAATACCGCTTTCTACTTCACTTGAAGTCAATTCCTTCCTTATTTTTTTACCAATAATAATTGGATTATCTATGTTACTAGTTAATTCTTTTTTTAATATATCAAGATATTCGTTTAAATCTAGTTTAATAAATTCACGAGCAGCAATTAGTTTTAAATTATTCAATATATCTTTCTCATCATAATCTTTTTCTAATATAAAATCGCCACCATCTAGGCGACACTCTGATATTCCTGTTTTATTTATATCGTCATATAAAAGAACTAATAAGGCAATCATCTTAGAGATTATGTTTTCTTCTTCTTTTTCAGTAAATTTTTCAAAATGATAAGTAGGTTCAGGTATCCACATACCCCACTGATTATCAACACCAATACATCTTGCTTGATAATAGTAAGGTGTGATATATAGCTCTTTACCATTATTATGATAATATCCTAATGGTTTAACAACTATATTAGGATACTCACTACTTAATTTAGTTAAATTATCAAATTCTTTTTTACCCATGCCAAAAGAAGTAGCTGGTTGATTTACCAACATAGTATAATGTTTACCATTTTTAACAGAAACAACAAATACTAGTTGTTTAGAACCATAATTGATAAATTTAAATTCAGTTTTATTTTTAAACTCTTTTATATTACAATTATCAAAAAATTCATTGATAAAATTATGTGTTAGAGCTATTTCAGTAAGTATTTCTTGTTGTGGCAATAGTTTATAATACCAAGGAGCATATTCTAATCCTAAATTATCTTTCATATTTTTAATATTTTCTCCTTTATTAATTCATATTTTTGATAATTTTTACTTTCAACTAAGTAACGATTACCAGATAAATTATAAGTTATAAAATCATCATCAACAAATGATGTTACATTAAACCAAGGACTATTATAATAATATAATTCGTTAAATAATTTTTGATCTTCTATAGATAAATTATCCATGTTATAGCAAATTATTTGAATTACGCGTTTACTATTTTGCAATACATTATTAAATTTAACCACTTCATATTTATTATTAAATGGTAAATTATATGTGAATGATGGTTCAAATAATTTTTGATCACGCATTTCGGTCATCAAATAAGTTAAAATATTTCTAACATATACTTTTTTCATATCTACTTTAATATTAAAAGCTATTTCATTATCAAGATTATATCCAGAAAAACTAATACCACATACTTCTGGTATTTCATTTACTATTTCTTCACTATTAAAAGAATTAATAATTAAATTATTTGTTGCTAAATTAATTGTTCTTGAACTTAATTTATTAATTATTTCTTGTTTTGTAATATCCATATATACCACCCTAAGCTATTTTTTTATTTTCATTTATTATGTTTTCTGCTTTATTTTGAATTTTAGAATTATTCTTATTATATAAAGAACCAATATATTTAACTAATTCATCATATTTAGGTCCATATTCTTTTAAAAAGTAATTATAATATGAATCTTCATAAGTAGAAGTCATAAACCATTTAAGCATTTTAGGACCTAATGTTTGAACTAATAAAGCAGTGGCTTTTTCTCCTGAATCATATGCCTCTTTTTCTCTTATTCGGTTAACTGCCGGTTCTAAATCTAATTTATCACTTTTTCTTGTCATAATAATAATTACTGATATTACTGAAGTTAATGCCTCTTCAAATCCTTCTTGATATTCAATTGTTTCTTCCGTACTTTTAGATACTTCATTGCTATTATATTTTAAGTCATATTCATGTACTACGCTTGGAATACCTTTTTCTTGTGTTTCTTCCATGTCTAATTTATGGTAATTATTATCAATCATAATTGTTCTAATTGCATGAATCATTTCATGAACAAGATATTTAGCTGTATCAATAACGTACATTTCTTTGTCTTCTTTATTTTTAATAATTTCCATTATAACATCATCCAAATAGTCTTTATCAAGAAAAATGGTAAAACTAGTTGGATCATATAAAGCAATTGTTTCATCATCTAAATTATCATAGTCAATTAATGAAGATACTTTTATGTCAATATTATAGATATGTTCAAAAGCTTCTGGATTTATATCTAATTTTGTTAAAAATTTTTTAATACTATTAATTGCTAAATCTTTACTTTCTAATATCAAAGTTGTATATTCTTTATTCATATAAACACCTCTTTATAATTATATCATATCTATATTAATTTTTTTAATCTATCTATATATCTAATTGGCTTTAATTCTTTTATTTTACCTTCGTTACTTACGCTTATTTCTGGAACATAAATACCAGTCATTATTTCAATGTAATCAGCAATCAATCTTCGATGACAAAATTCACTAATTGATTCATGACATAAAAGAATAATTTCATCACCAAATTTATCATATAAAGTTTCTAATAATTCGTTCATATTTAAATCTTTTAGTCTAATATTATAATAACTCTTTATATACTCATCCTCTATTTGTTTTTTAATTTCCATATATTTTTCTGTATTTGTAATATTATGTAAATTCTTATACTTATCAGCATATGGAAGATAAGTTTCTAGTTTAGGCGCTAATTTTTTATATGCTTGACCATAATAACCCCAGGCGTTACCTCCATCACCTGTAACTGATACCGTATTTCCACTTTTAACATTTTCATAATTACCAGTTCCTAAAATTATCATCTTACCACCTCAAATTAATTTCTATTATAACATAAATATTTATAAATTTGACAAAAAATTATTTGTTTGTTAATATAGCAGATTAAGAAATGAGGGGTTTTATGAATTATAATCCAGATTATAATAGTGAAATGTTAAAATTATATTTTTTTGAAAAAGGATTTAACGAAAAAGAAATAAAAGAAATTCTAAATAAGAATCCTTTTGGTTACCCTTTTACTAGTTGGGAGAAAAAACAATTAGAAACCAATCAAGTTTTAGCTAAAGCATTAAGAGTGTTTAAATTAATAAATCAACAAGATAACATTCATGAAATTGTTAATGATAAATATAACAGTATTAGTAAATATTTATTAAATAATGTTACTTATTCAAATAATATAAAGGATTTTATTAATAAGAATTCAATTATATTAATAAGAGATACTATTAGAGATGATGTAACTTTTGCGGAAGAATTAGCTAAAATGCCGTATTCTTTTATTACTGGTATATGTACAAATAATAAAATATCCTATTTACAAAAAAAAGAAATGTATAAAAAATTAAAAGAAAAAATGAAATCATTAGAAATTACTGATGTTCAAAGTAAAGATCTAAGAATTTGTTTAATAAAAAAATGTAGATAATCTACATTTTTATTTTAATTAAATAATGTTTTTGGTACTGTTATAACTGGACGAACACTACAGTAGCTCGCACCATCTACTTATATGTATCTCCTAAATCATTATTTACTATTAATTTTATATTATTATATTGTTTTTTAAATTTTTTTACAAAAAAAGAATGTTTTTTAACATTCTGTTTCTATTAATTCATTTTTATCATTTATTTTTTTATGGACATATAAAACTACTAAAACAATAGCTATTATAACAGCAGGTAATAACGCAATTAAAGCTTTTTTATTTTTCATAGTCTCACACTCCATCATTATTATACATTA
The DNA here is from genome assembly GCA_905235045.1 of uncultured Bacilli bacterium. Classification (GTDB taxonomy): domain Bacteria; phylum Bacillota_I; class Bacilli_A; order RF39; family UBA660; genus CAJOJO01. Next base: position 11,047 of record CAJOJO010000006.1, on the reverse strand, counting down.
ATTCTAAATAATTGCAAATGGTTATTCAATATTTTGTCCCATTTTCACAATTACTTCAATATCATTATTAGTCATTTCTAATATTTTTTTATTTATATTTATTTTATTTTCAAATAAATAAATAATTGTTGAACCACCAAATTCAAAATGACCTTTTTCGTCTCCTTTTTTAAAAGTATTAACTTTTTCATTAACAATGCGACCAATCATCATAGCGCCTACTTCAATAATTGCTACTTTACCATATAAAGGTGATTCTATAAAAGTAACTTCCCTACTATTCTCACTAAAGACTTTATATTTTTTTAAAGCTATAGGTTGAACTGTATGTAACTTACCTTCAATATATTTTGAACTAACAACTTTACCACCAAATGGATAAATATAATGATGATAATCAGTAACTCCTAAACGATATACTAAAACATATCCATTTTTAAATTCACTACTATCTTCGCCAATTAATTCATCAATTGTATATATTGAATTTTTAATTTTTAAAGATAAATTATCATCTATTTTATAAACTGATAATTTTGCATCACAACATGATATAAAACCATCTTCTAATTTTCTTTTTTCTGGCTTTATTTTTCTCATAAAGAAATCATTAAATGATTTATAATCTTCATTAATATATTCATCCATATTAATATTATTTTTTCTAATAAATTTCTTTATTTTATGTTTAGATAATTTAGAATTTTGGTATTTAGCATACATCTTAACAATAAATTTTAAAGTTATCAATTTAAGTACTAATCTACCAAATACATTATTGTATAAAAATTTTAATTCTTTATTTTCTTTCTCAAACAAATATTTATCATTATTTAGATCATAATATTTCATTGTATCACCATTAAAAGAACAATTAAAATGGCAGCTAATATAGGCATAATTATATACCATACATTAGTAAATTTAGGAATTCTAATTTTAACTACCATTAAAAATGTTGTTAAAATTGTTGCGATTAAATAAACTATTCTTAACATGTCAGTACTAACGATAATACTTAATAGTCCTAAAACTGGATAAATAATAGCTGTTGATGTAACAGGTAATCCTTGATATACCTTAGTAGCTACATCTAAATCAGCATTAATGTTAAAATATCCTAAACGTGATACACCACACAAAACAAATAATACATAGACTATAACATAATACCATTCTGTCATGTCTAAAGATAACATAAATACGATTGGCACGGCTAAAAAACAAAAAGTATCAGCCAATGAATCTAATTGAATTCCAAAAGCTTTTTCTTCATCTGTTCTTTTACAAGCACGAGCAAACTTACCATCAAACATATCACAAATACCTGATAAAATAAGGAATATTAATGGATAACTTAATGTCTTATTTACATTACAAGCCATATTTTGTAAAGATGTATATATAGCTAAAACACCAAATATTACTCCTAGATATGTTATTAAACATGATTTATTAAATTTAGCAAAAAACATAATTATCTACTCCTTCATTAAATCATTATAGAATAATGATTTTTTTTCTAATTCTTTATTTAATTTGTTTTTACCATATTTTTCAATTAAAGTTTTTTTGTTAGAAAACAAATCAACTCCTAATCCTATTTGATTATTAGGAATATTAGCTCCCATTGCTGATAAGATTGTTGGGTATAAATCATAAGAAGCAACACCTCTATTTTTAGTATTTTGTGTTGTTACTTCACTATTTAATATTAAATTAAATCTTCCTCGATCTTCTATATTTACCCCATTCATAAAGGTTGTTTGCATACATAAATGATCTCCAACAATAACAACAACAGTATCTTTATAGAATTCTTGTTCTCTTAACCAATAAATAAATTCACTTAGTAAAATTGATTCAGTTGCATAAACATTTTCATATTGTTTATCATATTTATCTATAGTATAACTTGTTTTAAAGCCATCAATTGGATGAGAATCAATACCAATTAATATTTCATTAAATGGTTCTTCTTGATTAGCTAAATAAGTAAGTCTATCTTTAGCTAAATCAAATATATATTTATCATTAAAGCCCCATGATCCTTTTTTATCATAATTAACTTTAATATCATATTTATTTACTGTATCTGGATCAATTATATTATAATTACCATGGATTTTAAAGTAATCATATAAAGCACCAAATTTAGTATTTGCGCCACTTATTACTTCCCTATTATATCCTTGATAAGCTAATATATCACCTAAAGTAATAACTTTTCTTAAGTAATGTTCTTTATCAAATTTTGATTGTTCTAAAGGAATTTTAAATGGTATACCTGAAGTACTTGAAATAATAGAAGCCGTAGTCCATGATGTACCATACATATTGTATGTACCTCTTTTATCATTATCAGTTGCAAAATAAATACTATCTTCTTCATTCATTAAATCATATAACTCAGGTAATAATTCATTATCCCAAGCTCCACCATGTTCTTTACTTAAGAAAGTTGTTTCTAAGGATTCAATATAGATTAAAACTAAATTTTTCTTTTTTGAAAATTCTATGTCACTGTTTTTTACTGTTTCATATTCCATTCTCATTAAGTTTGATGTTAACATATTATTGTTCATATACTTAAAAAAAGAAACATTATTTAAAGAAAGCGCTAATGCAAAAATAGTAGTTATTACCAAAAATATACCACGATGATTAATAATTTTTCTTACTGGGTAATATCTATATTCTTTTTTTGTTATTTTATGAGTTAAAGCAATTAAAATAAATAATATAACCAAATATAATAGTCCATATTTTTTTACAGCATATATTGTCATTGAAAAATCTGATGAACTAATACCATTAAAAGCATAAAAAACATATTCTTCAAAGCTTTCATCATTAAATTCTATTTTAGAGAATACTGAAGAAACAAAAATTAAAGTAATTATAGCTAAAGCTAATATATAAAATGTTTTTAAAATATATTTTTTTACTTTGTTTTCTTTCATGTAACACACCATCAATCTAAACAATACTATTATAGCATAAAATACTATTTATACCAATAATTATTGCTTTCTAATCTACTATATTATCATTTTGAAAACTAACATCCAAATATTTACGACTAGCTAAGTAATCACACATATGGACAAATTTTTGGTATTTAGTTGTTGGTTTTTCAAGTACTTCGTTACCATTATAATCAGTTGTCCATTCTCCCATGTGAGTCTTTATTGCATCACATATAAAATTTAATTCTTTTTCTTCTAACGAAATTTTATCAATGTTTTCTGTTAAATAATTACATATTAAAATTGGATGATCAAATCTAGTGTATTTTTCTTCTGGTAAACCTAGTTTTAAACCATCATGAACTAATATGCCTAAAAGTAGTAAATCTTTTTCTTCATTAGTAAAAGTAGTAAATACTGAGTTATTAGTTAATAAATCATTAGCTATTTTTAAAGCTACCTTTGTATGTCTAACTAGTCCACCTTCCCCTAAAGCAAATTTAGGATGATATTTACCAGTAGAAGAAGCTGGTACTTTAAAAAAGTAATCTGGTAATAATTGTAATAATTCATTAAATACTTTTTTATATTTTATATTTTTTATATATGTTTCCTCTTTTTTAAAATCACTCATTTTAATCACCTATAAAATTAATTAATATGTTATTTGAAGTATAAGTATACTTAGGATTTATTTTTAAATAATTATTATACAATAATAATTTTTTATCTTTTAGTAATTGCTCAATATTAAATACCGAAAATATATCTTTATTAAATTTAGCCTTAAATTTAGTTATATCAATACCTTCTAATAATCTTAAGCCTAATATTACTTCATTTTCCATATCTGTTCTTTCATTTATTATTTCATGTTCTATTTCATGAAAGTTATTTATATATTCAGTAATACTTTTTGTATTAGTATACCGAATATTATTGATATATCCACTAGCGGAAGCACCAAAACCATAATAGTTTAAATTGTGCCAATAAGTTAAATTATGTTTAGATTCATAGCCTAATTTACTAAAATTACTTATTTCATAATGATGATAATCTTTTAGTTTATCACATATCATTTTATACATTTCATAATCTAAATCTTCATCAATATTTTTTAAAGAACTTATTTTAGTATTAGGTTCTATTATTAAAGAATATGTTGATATATGGGGAATATCAAGTTCTAATATTTTATCTAAATCATTAGCTAATACTTTTAAGTTTTCGTTAGGTAAAGCATAAATTAAATCAACATTTATATTAGTTATTCCGACTTGTTTTAAATAGTTAATTAAATCTAAATTAGTTAATTTACGATTTAAAAAAGTTAAATTATCCTCATCAAATGATTCAATACCAATACTTACTCTATTTATTTTATTTTCTTTAAATAAATCAATTTTTTCTTTTGTTAAACTATCTAAATTAACTTCAATAGTAAATTCTTTATAATTAGTTTTTATTTTTTTTAAAATACTGAATAATTTTTTTAATTCGTCTATATCTAAACTAGATGGTGTCCCACCACCAATATAAATAGTGTCAATCATTTCACCATGATATCTTTGATCTATTTCTCTACTTAAACTATCTAAATAGTTATTAACCCATAATTTATTATAATATACCTTGCAAAAATCACAATATGAACATATTTTATTACAAAAAGGTATATGTACATATACTGCTTTCATTTTCCAAAGCCCTTAAGAATCTCCGCCATATCTTCTTCAGATTTACCACTTTTAGCGTAATCTTCTTTCAATCTTCTATATCTTTCTTTTAAAGTTAAATCTTCTATTTCACCAAAAGGAATTGTACTATAATATTGTAAAATAAGTAGTGTTTTTTCGATTGCTAATTCTTTTTCCGTTATATGTGATTTTGTTTGAAGAAATTTATTTAATCTTTCTTCAATTACTGCTTGTATACAAGCTAATTCTTTATCAGTCATATTTTTCACCTATATATATTATAGCAAAAAAAATAAGCTAATTAAAGCTTATTGTTAATTTTTTACTTTTCATAAAAGTTTTTTCTTTATCCATTTTTTTTAATATTTTATTTAAGTTTCTTTTAACAAAAAATACTGGACTATCTACTAATTTAGCTATTTGTTTGATAGTATATCCTTCTAAAAATAAGTCATACTCAACCTTCATAAGATTATTCACACCAATCTCCCCCTTTTTATTGATGTGTATTATATACTAAATTTTAAATTTGTCAAATTTTCATTCATCCATTTTTAAAACAGCTAAAAATGCTTCTTGTGGTATTTCTACACTACCAACCATTTTCATTCTTTTTTTACCTTCTTTTTGTTTTTCTAATAGTTTTCTTTTTCTTGATACATCCCCACCATAGCATTTAGCTAAAACGTCTTTTCTAACTGCCTTAATAGTTTCTCTTGCTATTATTTTTGAACCTAAGCTAGCTTGAACAGGAACTTCAAATTGTTGACGAGGAATCATTTCTCTTAGATTATTAACAATGGCTTTACCTCTTTTATAAGCAAAGTCTTTATGAACGATAATACTTAGAGCATCTACTACTTCACCATTTAATAAAATATCCATCTTAACTAAATCAGATTTTTTATATCCAATTAATTCATAATCAAATGAAGCATATCCTTTTGTATAAGATTTTAATTTATCAAAGAAATCATAAACTATTTCTGATAAAGGTATTTCATAATGAATATTAACTCTTTTTTCATCTAAATATTCAATATTTAAATAAATTCCTCTTTTTTCTTGGCATAATTCCATTATTGATCCAATATAATCACTTGGAACAAAGATATTTGTTTTAATATATGGTTCGCTAATTGACGCTATTTTTACTTTATCAGGCATTTTAGCTGGTGAATCAATCATTATATGGGTTTTATCAGTTAATTCTACATCGTATATTACTGAAGGAGATGTTGCGATTATATCAATATTAAATTCGCGCATAACTCTTTCTTCAATTATTTCCATATGTAAAAGTCCTAAAAAACCACATCTAAAACCAAAGCCTAACGCTTGACTAGTTTCAGGAATAAATTCTAAAGCAGCATCATTTAGTTTTAGTTTTTCTAATGCCTCTCTAAGTTCTGGGAATTTCGAAGATATAGTAGGATATATACCACAAAAAACCATTGGTTTCATTGCTTTATATCCTTTAAGTGGTAAAGCAGGATTATCAGCTTTAGTTATTGTATCACCAACTTTAACATCTTCAATGTTTTTAATACTAGCAGCTAAATAACCAACATCACCAGTTTTTAATTCATTTTTCTTTATTTCGTGAGGATTATGTACTCCTAATTCAACTACTTCATAAGTAGCTTGTGACGCAATCATTTTAATTTTATCACCAATTTTAACACTACCATTTACAACTCGAATAGAAGCAATAATACCACGATAAGAATCAAAGTAACTATCAAAGATTAAGGCTTGTAGTTTATCCTTGTTATTACCTTTAGGAGAAGGTATAACATCAATGATTCTTTCTACTAATTCTTGGATACCAGTACCATTTTTCGCACTGGTGCATATTATTTCTTCTTCTTTAAAGCCTAAATCGATTATTTCTTTTTTTACTTTTGAAATATCAGCATTTGGTAAATCTATTTTATTGATAACAGGAATTATTGTTAAATCATTATCTAAAGCCAAATATAAATTAGCTAATGTTTGGGCTTCAATACCTTGAGCAGCATCCACAATTAAAATAGCTCCTTCACAAGCTGCTAAACTTCTTGATACTTCATAGGAAAAGTCAACATGACCTGGAGTATCAATTAAATTTAAATAGTAATCTTCATTATTATAATGATATTTTAAGTTAACGGCATTTAATTTAATTGTAATACCACGTTCTCTTTCAATATCCATATTATCTAGTAATTGATCTTGTTTTTCTCTTTCGCTAATTGCACCAGTAAGTTCTAAAATACGATCAGCTAAAGTACTTTTACCATGATCAATATGAGCAATTATTGAAAAGTTTCTAATATTTTCTTGTTTCATAAGCATCACATAAAGATTATAACATAAAAAAAGCAACTTAACTATAAGTTACTTTAATTTATCTTGATTTTATATACTTCTTTTCATAGTCTTGTTCTAAATTAGTAATATCATATTTATCAAATGTATGATAAATAGAATATTTTGCATATTTATTTTTTTTAATTAAATGGTATTCATTAAAACGATGACATAAATTAACTGAACAATCAAGAGCTAAATTAATATTAGCAAAATCAACTACGTCAATTTGATTAATATTATTAGTTGTACAAGCTATTTTAGTAAATAAATATAATTCTTTTTTGATTTGCGCAAAATCTTTTTCTAAAACTAATATTTTTTCAACACACGATTTAGTATGATTTTTTGTTAATTCTTTTTTTATTCGTAGGTAATTAATATTTTCGTTGTCTAATTTAGCTATTATTATTTCAAAATAGTATGGTATTAATTCTTCATTTACCTCTAGTGGTAGGTAATCTAAATAAAAATAATCCCCGCTTTTTTCTAACAATTCCTTATACATTATAATTCCCCCTTTAATAATTAAGATTTATTATAACATATTTTTTTTAAAAGTAAAGAAGAAACTATTCAGTTTCTTCCTTATTAGCACGCATATCTAAAGCGGCTTCATTTATAGCATCATCAATTGTTTTTAATCCATCTAAAATCATACTATATCCAACTGCTGCACCAAAGCCATGAGCTAATTCTTTAAATTCTTTAATTAATTTACGTTTATAACCAATAATTTGTTTTTCATCATAACCAACTAAATATATTAAGAATTCATTACCACTAGTTCTAATTATTTCAGTTTGTTCTACTTGGTTTTTAATTAAGATATTAGCTGCTTCAGTTATAACGTTATCTCCTTCTTCATGACCATAATTATCATTTATATAAGCAACGTTATTTAAGTCAACAATCATAATTGTTTGTGGGTATACTCCACTATCGTCCCATTCTTCAATATGATCATTTAAGTAGTTACGATTTTTTAATGATGTTAACATATCAATATATTTTAGTTTATTTTCTTTGGTTATACCTTGCTTTTTAACTTTCTTTGTTCTAAATGCTTTAAATATTACAGTTACAATTAGCAAACATAATACAGATCCTAAAATATAAATAATGTTTTTTAATACTCGATGATTTTTTTCAATTTGAAAATCATCATAAGTTATTTTATTTACCATTTGTTTCTCATTCATAAATGATAAATAGAAATCATAATAGTCACTAAATAATTGATTATCTTTAACACTAATTATATAATTATAACCACTATCTAAAGTAAATGTATAACGAACGTTATAGTTTTTAAATTCATTATTTTTATATATCTCATATGTACGATAGTCAACTACTAATACCGTACTATCTTTAGCTTTAGAAACTAAACTACTAATATTATCATAAGTTTTAGTGGTTATTTTTTTATTATTTAGATAATCAACTGTTTTGGTATTATTTAATGCATATACTTCTTCGTTAAGTAATGAGTTTAGTGAATTTACTATTATTGGGTTATTAACGTTAGCTAAAACTACTGTTCTACTATCCAACACATCAACTGATTCATAACTATCAATTTTAAACTTTGTATTACTTGTTGTATTTAAGAAAAAGTCAATTTGTTTGTTATTAAATGCTTCTATTAACTTTTGCATATTACTATATTCATGGAAAGTAATTTCAATTCCACTTGCTTTAGCAAATGCCGAAATAATTTCACTATTAATACCAATTAGTTTATTATCAATTAAATGGTCATATGGTTCACGATTAATAAATCCATATTTATATTGTTTTCCTTGAAAAGTTACTTGTTCATCACTTGTTTTTTCTGTAAATGCAAAATAACTATTAGTAAAATAATTATCAAATGTATCAGTAAATGATAAACCTTGCCATTTATTATAGTATTTAGTTAATATATTATTTAATGTATTATTTTCGCCTAGTGTAATTACATAATCTAATGTCATTTCGGTAATATTATAATTTATTTTATAATCATTACTAGCAATATCATTTAAATATAATGTTTTAGGTAATATAATTAAATTTAATGTGGTTGTATCACGATTAAATTCTTCTATTAAATCTGTAATGCTTTCATAAGTCGTAAAAGTTAATGTAGAATTATCTAAGTATAATTTAGCTCTTTCTAAATCACTTTCTAAAACGCCAATTGTTTTGTCTTTTATTTCATTTAAGTTTAAATATTTTATTTTTTCTTTGCCAACTAAAACATAGTTGTCTTGATAGACTAAAATATCGTTTTTATCTTGTTTATCTTTTATTTTAAAAGCATATTCAGATGGAACATCATCACCATTTTTATAAGTTAAAACGTTAAATTCTAATCCTGTTTTATCTTCTAAATCTTTTAGAAAATCATAAACTAAGCCTTCACCATCGTATGTAAAGATTGGCAATTTATTTACAATGGAAAAATCTTGAATTGTATTTTTATTATCTTCAATCCATTGTTTTTCTAAAATAGTTAAAGTAGAATCACTATCCTCTTTATTTAGAAAATATAATACTCCTGTTGCGATTCCTAATACGACTAGTATCGAAATTACTGTTATTATAACCTTTTTCATTCTTTTCACCTAATTCCAAACAAGTGTTTCACTTGTTTTATGTTTATAACCAATTATTGGAAATTCATTATTTTTTTCATCAACATTATCTAAATAAACTTGAATATCATAAAAAGCTTTTTCTTCATCATCAAAGTATGTTAAAACTTTATTACCAAGTTCTTTTGCTTCTTCAGGAGTAGTGTCTTTTACTTCTAAAATAACGCTAATTAAACGTCCTTGTTGCTTTTTGCCATCACGTATATATGTTACATCTTCAATTTTTTCTTCCGCTTTTAATTCTTTAATCATTTTATCTGTTGTCTTTTTTGATATTTGAACTTTTTCAATACCATCTAAACGATCACCATATTCACTTGTATTATTTCCTGATAATAATTTAACCATAATGCATATAATAATAATAGTGAATATTAGTACAATACCAATCAAAATAGATAGTAATTTATTTTCTTTTATCCAGTTCATTTTGATTCACTCCTTACGATAATTAAATTATACTATAAATTTAATTATTTTTCAATTAGATTAGTGATTTATCTTTAATTAACAGTTATTTTACGTTACTAAATTATATGTAACATGATTTTTTTTAGAAAAAAATGTTGACAATTCTTCATTTTCTAGTATAATTAAAAGTGCCTACTAAGTGCAGATGTAGTTTAATGGTAGAACCTCAGCCTTCCAAGCTGACTGCGTGAGTTCGATTCTCATCATCTGCTCCATTTAAAATCAAAGTACGTCAGAGTTGATGTACTTTTTATTTTATAAATAGATGAAGGCTTATTTATCCCAAAAATGCCATAATTTTTATGGCCTTTTTTTATCAGGATAAGAAGATGGTACCATAACATACATTTTACCTATATAAAATCTATATTTTTAGTGGTACCAAACTTATTTTGTACTTACAAAATTAATCCCAAGAGAATTTAGATAATATACTATCAATTATTATACTCTTTACATTTTTCTTCTAATAATTTAAAATTACAGCATCTTTTAGATATATTTTTATCTAATGTACCATTTATATATTTATCATATAATTTTTTAGATCTACCATATAATTTTTCATCATTACGATTTAACCAATATATTTGTTCTTTTAATAATTTAGAATACTTTTCCTCAGACTTAGTTAAGCATTCCTTATCTAAATCTAGTTTTATTATATTATTTTTAGTAACTGGTAACATATTATTAAAATTAATAGCACCTAATTTACCATTATCTATTTTAAGAAAATCTAATTTAGATTTTAATTTCAAATGTTTTGGTTTCGGACTTGATAAAGGTGCAAAATACATTAATTTATCAATTTTAAATAAAACTCCAACAAATGGTCTTAATTCTTTTTCGTTGTAATTATATGGAACTTTATCATCAAATTTTCTTAAATAATCACAATATGCTGTATCTA
>CAJOJO010000005.1 GCA_905235045.1 uncultured Bacilli bacterium | reverse complement strand
ATCATATCAACAGTATCTTTATCAATATCTTTTAAAAGTTCCATTGATATTTTGGCTAGTCTTGATTCTGTGTAACGCATAGCAGCTGCACCATCACCATCGATAGAACCATTATTACCATGCATATCTATATATGGAGTATTTTGTTTCCACCATTGACTAAGTCTTACCATGGCGTCATAAATAGATGAATCACCATGTGGGTGATAATGTCCCATGATATTACCAACAGCTGTAGCTGATTTTTTATATGCTTTATCGCTTGTATTATGGTCACGATACATTGCGTACAAGATTCTTCTTTGAACTGGTTTTAAACCATCTCTAATATCTGGTAAGGCACGATCTTGAATAATTGATTTAGAATATCTTCCAAATCTTTCACCCATGACTTCTTCTAAGGCATATTCATATATTTTATTTGATATTTCCATAATACCACCTATATAATTATAACAAAAAAATAAAAAAACATAAAGGATTTTCTTTATTTAATAATCTTTTCTATATCTTTTAAGATTAAATCTTTTACTTTTTCATCTTCTAATAAATTTATATTTGATTTTCTATATCCTATATGATTTATTGAATTACCTGAGTGATATATTTTATCTCTATCAATTATAAAATATCTATCATGATAAGTATCATTATATATTACTTTTAAATTATTATAACTTTCATTATATTTTTTGATATCTAATTTAGTTTTATTACTTGTTATTAGAATAACTTTACATCTTAATTCTTTTATAATATCTAATAGACTCTTATCAGTATATCTATCAATAATTATTAATTCTTTTTTAGTACTTTTAAATATATCTAGTAATATAGAATAGGCATCATATGTTTTATCTAGTAGTATTTCTTTTTCCTCAAATTTATCAAAACATTCTTGTAGTAATTTTATATCATCATCCATTTTTAAAATATGAGAATGGTCTTCTAAAACTAAATTATTTATATTTTTTTGGTCAATTAAATTAGACGAAATATATTTTCTCATTGATACAAAAGCATTCATTATATTGATGCTTACGCTAACTGCTTTTTCAGTATGTAATACACTTGATAGCATAGCTACACCCTGTTCTGTAAATACATATGGATTATATCTTCTACCGCCACTGTTACTTTTTAAGGTTTCAATCTGAAACCTTGAATAATTAGTTATATTTGAGGTTTCAATCTGAAACCTCAAAGAATTGTACTCTTCATCAGTTAATTGAAAATAAAATTCTTCTGGAAATCTTTCAATATTTCTAGTCACAGCTAAGTTTATAGATTTAGTTCCATTCTTGCATTCATATAACCTAGCTAAATCACTATCTAACATTACTTGTTTACCGCGCACCTCATAAATCATACTTTTAATATCTTCTTTTAATGCTAAATCATTCATAAAAAACCTCCTTAAGTTGTATATAATAACAAATTAATATTAAAAAATATGTCAAAAAAAGAACTTTTTTTAAAAAGTTCTATTTTACATAATTATCTGCTAGAGTAAAATCAACATTTTCTTCAATCCATTCTTTACGTGGTTCTACTTTATCACCCATTAGAACAGATACTCTTTTTTCCGCTAATGCAGCATCCATAATATTAACTCTAATTAAACTTCTTTTTTCTGGATCCATTGTTGTTTCTCTAAGTTGCATTGCATCCATTTCTCCTAAACCTTTATATCTTTGGGTAGTAGAAGTTTTATTTTTAAATTTTTCTAATATTTCTTTTCTATCTTCTTCAGTCCAAGCATAATAAGATTCTTTTCCTGATTCAATCTTATAAAGTGGTGGCATAGCAATATAAAGCTTACCTGCTTCAATTAAAGGCTTCATATAACGATAGAAGAAAGTAATAAGTAATATTTGAATATGTGCTCCATCATCATCGGCATCGGTCATAATAATAACTTTATCGTAATTTGAATCATTTATATCAAAGTCACTTCCAACTCCCGCACCAATGGTATGAATCATGGTATTTATTTCTTCGTTTTTAAATATTTCTTCCATTTTAACTTTTTCGGTATTCAAAACTTTACCTCTTAAAGGTAAAATAGCTTGATATTTTTTATCTCTACCTAATTTAGCTGATCCACCAGCTGAATCACCTTCGACTAAGAATAACTCATTTTTATTTTTATCTTTTGATTGGGCTGGAGCAAGTTTACCAGATAAAGCTTGTTCTTTTTTATTCTTAGCTTTACCATTTCTTGCTTCATCACGAGCTTTACGAGCAGCTTCTCTAACATTTTTACTTTTTACCATTTTTTCTAAGATATTAGTCGCTACTTCTTTATTTTCTTCTAGATAAAATTGTAGTTTTTCCGCAACAATACTATCTACTACTGTACGAGCACTAGGAGTTCCTAATTTTCCTTTAGTTTGGCCTTCAAATTGTAATAAACTTTCTGGTACTTGTAAACTTAAAACAGCTGTTAAACCTTCTCTTGTATCCGCACCTTCAAAAGTTTTATCTTTCGCTTTTAAAAATCCATGATTTTTAGCATAATCATTAAATACTCTGGTTATTGCCGTTTTAAATCCTACTTCATGTGTACCACCATCATTTGTTTTAACGTTATTAACAAATGATATTATGTTTTCTGAATATGAATCAGTATATTGAAAAGCTAATTCAACATTTATTTTGTCTTTTGTACCTTCAAACATTACAACATTGTGTAATGGTGTTTTATCATCGTCTAAGTATTCAACAAAAGCTTCTAGTCCGTTTTCATAATAATATGTTTCTTTTTTATCTTCTCTTAAATCTATTACTTCAATTGTTAAACCTTTAAGTAAAAAAGCACATTCTTGCATTCTTTCACAAATAGTCGCAAAAGAAAACTTGGTTGCTGAAAATATACTACTATCTGGCATAAAAGTAACTTTCGTACCTGTTCTATTTGTTTTATCAAGTTGTTTTAAAGGTATATCTACTTTACCACCATCTTTAAATCTAATAAAGTGTTCATAACCATCTCTTTTAATGGTTACTTCCATCCAACTAGACAAAGCGTTAACTACTGATGCACCAACTCCGTGTAAACCACCTGATACTTTATATCCACCAGTTTCAAATTTACCACCAGCATGTAACATTGTATAAATAACTTCTGGAGTAGATTTACCACTAGAATGCATTCCTACCGGTACACCTCTACCTTCATCTTCTACCGTTATTGATTCATCTTTATTAATGGTAATTTTGATTTTTTTACCATAGCCATTAATTACTTCATCAACACCATTATCAACAATTTCCCATACTAAATGGTGTAATCCTCTTTTATCAGTTGAACCAATATACATACCTGGTCTTTTACGAACTGCTTCTAAACCTTCTAATATTTTAATTGAACTTTCGTCGTAGTTTTTCACGTCTATCACCTTTTAAATTATACCAAAAAAAATGATAAAAAAAAAGGTTTTTCCTTAAATAGAAAAAACTCTCATAACTAATTTTATAAAAAACATTACTAATAAAAAACCTAAAATAGCATAACACAAAAAATTAACAATATTATATATATATCGATTAGTTATTTTGTCTAAGAATTTTAAACCAAAATAAAAACCAATAGCTAAAACAATAAACCATATTAAATAAGCGGCACTATCACCTAAAAATAATCCTAAAAAACTAAACATATTATCACCATATCAATTATAACACAATTTAAATAAATAAAAAGCATAATAAAAACTAGTTTACACTAGTTTTCACTATTTAAGTAATGTTAAAACCTTATTTGGCTCTAATTCACTAATTTCATCAACGCTCATCATATCATTAATAATACGGTTAAATATTTTATTAAATGTTTGATCATCAATTTTATATAAATCATAAGTTTTACGTAAACTATCTAATTTAGAGCGAGAATAATATAATTGTTCATCAACCATATTTAAAATAAAATTAAACCATTTATTTATATATTCATTATTATCATGTTCCAAATCAAAATATATGTTATCAAGTATATTTACATAAGTACATTGATTTATTAGAATACTACCTGATATATTTATTGGGCTTAAACGATAATTCTTGTTATATGCTTTATTCATTTGTTCAGTAACTTTAATACTATGTAATAATCTAGCAGTTCTACCATTACCATCACCATATGGATGAATTCTTACAAATAATAAATGAATTAAAGCACTTTTTAAAAATGGGTTAGAGTCAATTAGTGATAATTCTTGTGATTTATAAATATCAATAAAATCATTCATAAATTTAGGAACATCTTCAGGTTCTGGGCCATACCAAAATATTTTTTCTGGTTTATCTTTATACACCGCACTTACTTTAATAGGCCCTTTACGATAATCAGTGATTGGTTCTTCTTTTAAGACAAAATTACGTAATTCATGAATACGTTCATGATTTATATTCATATTTCTAATGAATAAGTCTTCTTTTAAAATATCTTGTCTTTTAACATAATGATTTTCAATTTGATTAGATTTAACTATTTCTTCAGCCATACTAATTAGCCATAGATGAATAACATCTTCTTCTTCACAAGCATTAATTCTTTTCATATAGGTATCAAAGTCTTTATTAGTTTCTTCCATGTGTTCCAAGACATTACTACTAAGTTTTATTTTACTTACATAATCCCTTAAATCAAAATATTTTACTTTGTTAGGGTTTTGATTATTTACTATATCCATATTATTTTCTCAATTCGTATACTTTCTTAATAGCTCTACCTTTATCACATGGAATTAAATCTAATAATTCATATGGATTAATATTATCAGTATTTTCAAACAATTTATTAAATGAATCTACTAATTCATATGGAAAACCTATACTAATAAGATAGTTTAAATATTCATATAATTCTGGAATATCTAATTTAGTAATATTATCTTGATATAAATAATTTAGAATCATTATGTTATAGCAATATAAATCACTATTTTTATCTGGCATAATATAACCACCTGAACCTTTAGCAGCTTTTTGACTATATTTTTCTGGATATAAGTCAACTTGCGAAAAAGGACATAAATATTTAGCAATAAATGGATTATTATCATCAATACGACAACTATCCATATCAACTACACGTACTATACCTTCTTTATTAACAACAAAATTGCCTTCATGAACATCATTCAAATAAAAGTTATTAACAATACCATATTCGTTTAATTTACTTATTTTTTCTAAGATAATTCCTATTTGTTTTAAATAATTAATAGCTTGTTCTCTATCTAATTTAGGATTTTTAAGTAATAAACCTAAATTAGTACCATCAATATAATCCATTGTATAACCAATTATTTCACTATTAGAAACAACTAGTTTTTCTGGCATAACAAGTTCATCTATATCAATGTTTTCTTTTTGATTGATTAGTGAGTTTATCGTATATAATTTATTACTAAATGTCGGTCCTGATGTATTATAGAATCTTTTTACTAGTTTTTGGTTTCTATCCCATTTATCCTTATCATCAACAAAAAACAAAGTACCTTCTTTACCAACTATTGATTTATCTAATTCTAGTTTTTTTAATTCTTTAAATTTCTTGTATGATATATTTTTTGTTAGCATAATATCACCAACCAATCCCCTTTTTATTCAAATTGTGTTCTATTATATAGCTTTTTTAAATTTTGTCAAATTTTCATTGATGATTTTTTATTATCAAGTTCTTTTAAACTACTTATTGGTGTAGGTAAGTTTTCTGGTGTAATACTTTTATTCTTAATTATTGCTTCTCTAACGTTTTTTCCAACTTCAAAATGAATACTATCAGCTTTATATTCATTATCGACATTTTCTCTTTTTAATTTAGCATCTGTTTGCGTTATCCTAAATAGATTTGCGCCTAACTCTTCACTCCCCATATTATCTAGAATATCTTCTCTATATCTTAATCCTTTTCTTTTAGCTATATCATTAGCTGTCTCACCATTATATAAACCTTTATATCCAGCATTATGGAATCTAGCTAAATCTTTAACACCACTTTTAATAGCAGTTCTATTTAAATCAAAATTATTTTCTTTTACTTCTTTTCTAATCTTTAGTCTTTTTTCATCTTCAGATAGTAGTTTATATTCTTCTTCCATTAGTTCTTGTTTTCTTGTTTGAATAGCAAAATAGGTTTGGGCTAAAGCTATTACTTTTTTTCTTGAATCACCATTTTGGGCAATTAAATAGCATGCGTAACGAGATAGTTTATAATCAAGCACTTTTCTTTGCGCACCCTTTGCAATTTTTATCATTACGCTCACTTGGACGAAATGATTATCTATATTTTGATTACTTGTCTTACATGTGATAATTGCCTTATTTATAACTGGCAAAAATTTTCTATATTCACTATATTCAAGTATTTTTCCTAATTCTCTTGCCATCCAATACTCATTACCATATTCATCAGTATGTTTGATACTTTCAAACACACTTTCATTTACTTTTAATTTATTCACATTATCACCTCTATAAATATCATTCGATAAAAATTTTAAAAATCCTTCTAAAAATTTAAAAAAATTATATAAAAATATAAAAAAAATAATCAAATAATTGATTATTTTAAAGCGTCAAGTAATTCAGCTTTTTTCATTGAAGTATAACCTTCAATTTTTTTCTTTTTAGCTAATTCTTTTAATTCAGCAACAGTTAATTTAGATAAATCTTTAACTTCAGTTTTAGCTGCAGGTTTTACTTCTTTAGCTTCAACCTTTTTTGGAGAAGCTTTTACTGTTTCTTTTTTAACTGGTTTTTCTTCTTTTACTACTTTGCCAGCTAAACCATCGTTAGCAACTTTAACTAATTCAGTAAATGTTTTTGGATCATTAATTGCAATCTCTGATAACATTTTACGGTTAACATTAACACCTGCTTTTGATAAACCATTAATGAATTTTGAATAGCTAATATTATTCATACGGCAAGCTGCGTTAATTCTTGTAATCCATAATTTACGAAAATCTCTTTTCTTTTGTCTTCTATCTCTATATGAATATTTTAATGAATGCATTACTTGTTCTTTAGCAGTTTTATATAATCTATGTTTACTACCAAAGTAACCTTTAGCTGACTTCATTACTTTTGTACGTCTTGCACGATGTATTGTTCCACCTTTAACTCTTGGCATATTTCTCCCTACTTTCTATATAAAATCTTTAATTCTTTTGTAATCTGCTTGGGTTAAAGAACTACCTTTTCTACCAGCACGATTAAATGTTGAATTTTTCTTTCCTGTCATATGGTTTCTTCCAGGTTTACCTATTTTAATTGTTCCACCTGGTCTTACCTTACAAACTTTAGACATACCTTTATGTGTTTTTTGTTTTGGCATAATAATTCCTCCTATTTTTCATTATTTGGTATAAGCATCATAGTCATAAATTTACCCTCTAATTTAGGAGCAGCTTCTGGAGTTGCTAAATCCTTAACAGAATCAGCAAAACGCATTAAAACTTCTTTTCCTAATTCAGGATGGGCCATTTCTCTTCCTTTAAAACGAATCGAAACTTTAACTTTATGACCTTTTTCTAAGTACTTTGACGAGTTTTTAACACGTGTATTAAAATCATGAATATCAATTGTTACTGATAAACGATATTCCTTAATTTCTAAGTTGGATTCTCTTTGTTTTTTAAGATTTTCTTTTTGTCTTTTTTTATTTTCATATTTGAATTTATTATAATCCATAATTTTACATACTGGTGTATCACCATTATTATTAATCATAACTAAATCAAATCCGGCATAACTCGCTAAAGTTAATGCATCAGCAATTGGTTTAATTCCTAATTGTTCACCTTTAGGACCAATTACCATTACTTCTTTTGCACGTATTTGCTCGTTAATGTACAAGTCTTTTTCCTTTGCGATACCTGACACCTCCAAAAAAAAGTGAATACATAATGTATCCACTTTACCTATCAATAATTCATTAATTGGCATTTACCTAGCACTATTTCGTACTCAGGTGAGTGTGGATACACTACTTTCCTCTTTCAATTTCTTAATGATTATACAATAATAATATATGTTTGTCAACTATTTTTTATTAACTTATTTACAAGTATAGCCATCTGATTTCATATTTATTTCTGTTTCATCATATGTAGCATATATATTTAAATCAAATGATGAATCAGCATGTGCTTTATTATATTCATTTAAGGCCGCAACTGTTTTTTCATAATCTTTAACATTAACTGTTAATTTAATTGTTCTATTAGCATCATCATATTCTGTATTTGATACATAGTATTTTTTAAATTCTTCACCAATATTATTTATTGATTCTTCATTTTTTTGGTAATTTGCTTTTAATTGATTATACGCATCTACATTATCAGCAATCATTGTCATTACTTCTACAGCTGCTAGAGTGTTACCTTTTTTATCATATGAATAATTATATGCCATATTTTGTTTATAGAATGATTCTGTTTTATCAAGTGAACATTCATATTTAGTAGGATAAACTGTTTCTTCTTCTTTTTTAGGTTCTTCTGTTTTTTCTACCGTTTCTGTTTTACCAGCCTCTTTATCTTTTTTTGCTTGTCCAAAGATAAATCTTTCTATATCTGGCATAAAAAATATAAATAATCCAATAATAGCTAATATCGCAACCCATAGCATCATTTCATTTTTATTCTCTTTCATATTATCACCTATTTTATTATAACATAATTACTTTTTATATTCAAGAATTCTGTCAAGCGCAAACTGTAAACCAATTTTACCATATTCGTAAGTTAAAGATCCTTGTTGAAAAGCTATATATGGAGGTCTAATTGGTCCATCACAAGATAATTCGATTGAAGAACCTTGCGTAAATGATCCACTAGCCATTATTATTTGGTCATCATACCCTGGCATATCAGTTGGGATTGGTAAGGCACTAGCATCTACTGCTGAACCAGCCTGAATTCCCTCAATATAATGGATTAAATCTTCCGGATTATTAAATGTTATAGCTTCAACAATATCCGCTCTTTCTTCATCATATTTTGGATCTACTTGGTATCCCATATTAGCTAATATATAACTTGTTAAAACAGCGGTTTTTAAAGAAGCAGCTACAACACTAGGCGCCATATATAATCCTTGAATAATTGATTTGTTAATTCCCAATGTTGGTCCTACATCTTTTCCTTCACCTGGTAAAGTTAAACGTTCACCAACTAATTTAATTAAATCTTTTCTACCTACTACATAAGCACCATTTGGACTAATTCCTGCTCCTAAGTTTTTGATTAAAGAGCCTACCGCTATATCTGCTCCTATCTCAATTGGTTCTACTGTATCAACAAACTCACAGTAGCAGTTATCAACCATAATAATAACTTCCGAATCAATTTGTTTAATAAACTCAATAACTTCTTTTAGTTTTTTAATTGTTATACTTTTACGTAAAGCATATCCTCTTGATCTTTGAATTTCTATTACTTTAATTTTCTTTTCTTTTAATTTTTTTTCAATTTCTTCATAATTAAATTCATTATTAACTAAATCTATTTGTTCATAGTTAATGCCAAATGATTTTAAAGAGCTTTCATTTTCTTTAATACCAATTACTTCGTGCAAAGTATCATATGGTAAACCAGTAATTGAAAGTAATGTATCACCCGGTCTTAAAAGTCCAAATAAAGTAACATTTAAAGCATGACTACCAGATATAAATTGACTTCTTACTAAAGCATCTTCAGCCTTAAAAATATCGGCATAAATACTTTCAATCACATCTCTTCCAATATCATTATAACCATAGCCAGTTGTACTATTAAAATGAATTTCTGATAAATTATTTTTATGAAATGCATTAATAACTTTTTCACTATTTACAAAGCATTTATGGTCTATTTCTTGATATATTTTACTTAATTTTAATTCTGCTTCTTCAATCATCTTGAGCCTCCATCTATGGTAATTACTGTATCATTTATATAATCATTTGTTGTTAGATAATATACTAAAGAAGCTATTTCTTGCGAATTAGCAAATCTTTCTTTTAATATATTTTGACTTTCTGATTTTATAAATTCACCATTTAATTCATTATCTAATTTTTTAATACTATCAGTTAAAACCCAACCTGGAGCAATTGCATTTACATTTATAGTAGGACTTAATTCTTTAGCAAGGTTATGCGTTAATGAAATAATTCCTGCTTTAGAAGCATCATATTCTAAAGTATTAGGGTCATTTTTATTTATTGCATTATTACTTGTTATATTAATAATATGACCTTTTTTCATTACTTTTTTCGCATATTTACTTACTAAAAACGAACCAACTAAATTAACATCTAAGACTTGATGAAAAGAATCAATATTTTTAGTGTTAATTTCACTATTTAACTCAATAGCTGCATTATTTACTAAGACATCAATACTACCTAATTCAGTAATTATTTTTTTTATCATATTTTCTACTTCGTTTTCTTTAGTAATATCACATTTTATAGCTAAAGCTTTTACATTATATGTTTTTTCAATATATTCTTTTAATTCTCTTGCTTCTAATTCGCTTGTTAAATAATTAATTACAACATCATAATTGTTTTTAGCAAATTCTAATATAATTTCTTTGCCTAAGTTTTTTGCACTTCCTGTTACTAAACAAACCATATAGACACCTCTTTTTCTATATAATAATATCATAATTTAAAGATTTAATAAATTATTATTTACATGTTTTTGTAAATTTTCTAGTTCTTTAATTCCTTTTACTTTTTTTAATAATTCCATTTGATTTATAGCGGACTTATTTAATCTAACTAATCTTTCTTTTTGACTTAATCCCAATTTAATAAATTCAGTATTAGAATTTTCTAAATTATTTAGGATAATTAAATGTAATAAATCAGTATTATCTCTTATATTACCTTTTAGTTTAGGATTACTCTTTTTCCATTCTTTAGCTGTCATACCAAATAAAGCAACATTTAATATATCTGCTTCATCAGCATATACATGTCTTTTTTGTTTTTCAGTTAAATTAGGAACTATATAGTTTTTAATTGCATCTGTATGAAGCAAATAATTTGCTTTAGATAGTATTCTATTAGCTTGCCAATCTTGTTTTAATTCAATAGCTTCCCTTTTCTTTAATCTTTGAAATTCTTGGATTAAATATAATTTAAATTCAGGACTTAACCAACTAGCAAATTCAAAAGCTATATCAGAATGTGCATATGTTCCACTACTATATCTACCGCGTTTTGATACTATACCAATAGCATTAGTTGCATTTATCCATTTTTGTGGTGACATATAAAAGTTATTAGAACCAGCTTCATTTTTAAAGGTCTCGAATTCGTGACCTTTAAAATCTTTATTATAAATGCTTTCCCATAAACCTAAATATAGAATAATATTTTTATTTCGCATCCACGAATAAACTGGTACTTTTGGATCTTCTTCATTTGCATACCTAGCTAAATCAGTGAGTGATATATATTCCTTTTCATTTATTTTAATAACTCCTATTTTATTCCCTTTTACATCCATTTTTAATAAATCCCTTTGCATATTCTTCTCCTTTCTTAAGTTTTATATCCTAACATAAGAAAAGTAAAAAATATGTCGCATTATATACAAAAAAGACTTAATTAAAGTCTTTTTAACGTGAGCCTCCGCCGAAGCCTCCGCCTCCGCCACCGAAGGAACCAAATCCTCCGCCGCCACTAGAGAAACCACCACCACCTGATGAATAACTTTCAGCACGAGATCTAGCAACACTAGCGCTATGCATACCAGTATACGCGATTGTATTAATATACATCATATTATTATATGAATCATCTGTTATTACATTTGGATACATTTCTTTAAATTGTTTAGCAACTTTATCAGCAACACCAAATATTTGAGCATACATTAAGTACTCTTCCCACATTTGTACTTCAATTACTTCTTTATCTTTCATATTACCTAAGTCATTAAAGAAATTCTTAAGTCCTCTTAAATAATTAGCTTGTTCATACATTGAAGGATCTACTTTATAAACTGTTGAAGTAAATACTTTCATATTTTTCTTTTCACATTCAACTAATTTACCTTCATTAATTAGTATATCACTTTCATAATCTAAAGCTTTATCAAACCAACCTAAAATAGTTGAATAATTTGTTTTGCACCAACTTTCAAATTCATGACTTTCTAAAATACCATCTTTACTAGCGCGATACATATATTTATATAATGATTCTTCATTTTCATTATCTAAAGTAATGTTTTCTTGCATATGAATTTTTGTTTCTTCTTTTTTAAATACTTTACCTTTTGTCTCACTTTCTACAATTACTTTACCTTCTTTTGTCCATTTAAGTAAAACAGCTCCTAAAAAATCTGTAGGTTTTTTTATTAATTTATAATTAGTAGCTAACCAGTAAGCACGATAAATATCTTTACCACATGGTAATTCATGAAACATAAAGTCATCTTTTGGTAGTTTTTTGCCTTGTTCTCCAAAATCCAACATTTTACTTCCACATTTATTGTCATTCTTTTTAGCAGCTGCGAATATAGCGCCAAATATACTAAACCAAATAATAAATTGAATTATCATAAAAATTTTTTCAAAGACAGAAGGTTCATTACTATAAGCCGTAATTCCTTCTTTAGCCATAGAAGATATTTCTGTAAATGATTTACCAAAATTATATTCCGTAGTGAAGATTGGTTCATCAAATTCAGCTAACAATGTCATATAATCACTATTAGTGAATGTCTCATTTGTTGCTTTATTTGATAAATAAATTTTACCATTAGCTACTGATGCCTCGCCACCATAAAAACCATATCCCCAGACAGGTAACGTGTCTTTAAAATCCTCATCAGCATAAATTACAATTTCAAATTCTTTTGGGGCTGGATTTATTTTATTTAATAATGTCCAATAAATTACTTGCTTACCATCATCCGTATTATAAACAAAACCATTTATTTTATATGTTAAAGTATATTTATGGTGTCCATAGCTACTCTTACCAAAACATAATTCTACACCATCTTCAGCATAGTTATACCCATAGTGATATGCCTTACTGCTTAAGGAACCATTTATATCCCATTCAGTATAAGTATATTCTTGCGATTCATCTTTAACTTTTAAGTCTGTTATTTTAGAATTACCAATATTATAATAAGCATGATAATACTCCGTTTTCTCTGTTGCATTAGTATCCCATACTTCTGTTACGTAAGCATCACCATTATTATCAATATAAATATCCATATTAATGGAATTTATACTTTCCGCTTTTACCGTTCCAACAATAAAGAAACTAGTAATAATTAATAAACTATATATAAATTTTTTCATTACACCAACTCCTATTTATATTTTAACATACTTTTACTTAAAAGTAATTATTTTTTTATTTTGGGGAATGTGCTATAATATAGATGGTGATAATATGAAAGAAGATATTATAGACTTATTTGAAGAAGAAAAAAACAAAAGAGAACTTGATGAAGAAAAGAAAATAGCTAAAAAAGCTTTAAAAGAGAAAAAAAGAGAAAAAAGAAAAGAAAAAAAATTAGAACATAAAGAAGATAAAGAATTTGCAAAAATAGTTGAAGAAAAGAAAATGGAAGCAACTAAAGAAATGGATACTGAATCATTAAATAAATTAAAAACAAGACGCGAGAGAAATGAAAATATTAGTATTCCTACTGAAAAACATCCATTCTTAAATTTCCTATTAACTATTTCTATTATTATATTATTAGTATCAAGTTGTACTTATGCAATATTCAATATTATTAAAGAGAAAGAATTAGAAACAATTTTAACTAGTAGTGCTTTATGTTTAATGTCTATTTTCTATATCTTATCAATTATTATTAAAAATATTAAAGCAAAGAAATTTTTTGAAATATTAGCCACTTTATCAATAGCTAGTTATATGGCTTATTTCTTATTTATAGCTTAATATTTACAATTAAACACAAATGTGTTAATATGTATATAGATGGGTTAATTCTCATAAAATAAATTAGGAGCATTTAGTTTACTGAATGCCTACCTAAAGTTTAGGACTAGACATTTAAGTCATTGACTTAAGTGTCATTTTTTTATTTCAACTATTATAAATAATAGAAGGAATAAAATTATGGCTATGTAAAGTAAAACTCTACAAACGTATTCACGTTTTTTCACCATATCACCTCCTTCCATTATAGGATGAAGGTAGACACCCAGTACTAAATACTCCTACTATTAATTATACTGGTTATATATCTATTAGTCAACAAAAAAGCGAAATAATATTCGCTTTTTAATTTATCATATCTGTTTCGCAAGTAGCATTAATTCCTAAGTTATTTAATATAATCATTTCATTATCAGGTATCATATAAGTAGCATGTAATTGACTACCTACTAATTTAGATAAATTATTCATAGCATTTGCTACTACTGGATTAGTAGCTGAACAAATTGATAAAGCAATTAAAACCTCATTTAAACTTAAAGTTGATTCTTTAAAATTTAAAGTTTTATCTTTTAAAGCTAAAATAGGTTTTAAAATATTTTCAGATAATAAATCTACATCATCAGGTATTTTAGTAACTACTTTAATAGCATTTAATATTGTACTTGATACCGGTGATAATAAATCTGTTTGTCTACCTACGACAAATTTTTTATCAATCATAATTGCTGCACTAGGATAACCTGATGTTTCTTTTTTTTCATAAGCCTTTTTAACAACTAAACGATCATCTTCACTAATATCTAATTCATTCATTAATAATTTAATTCTATCAGGTACTTCTGATGGTACTATCCCCTTCTTTAAATCGACTTTGGCTTTATAATATCTTCTAATTATTTCCGCTTTAGCAGCTTCACGAGCTAAATCATCATCAATAATACAGTCTTTTATAACATTAACACCCATATCAGTTGGTGAATAATAAATGTTCTTTTTGGTAATACGATATAAAATTTCTTTTAATACTGGAAAAGTTTCCAAATCACGATTATAGTTAATAGCTGTTACGCCATATTTTTCTAAATGAAAATAATCAATCATATTTTTATCATTAATATCTGCAGTTGCTGCTTCATAAGCAATATTTACTGGATGTTTTAAAGGTAAATTCCATACTGGGAATGTTTCAAATTTAGCATATCCAACTTTTATACCTTTCTTACTTTCATGATATAGTTGCGATAAAGAAGTAGCTAATTTACCACTATAAGCTCCTGGTGCGGATACAACAACTAGTGGTTTAGTAGTTTCAATATATGGGTTAGCACCATATCCTTCTTCACTAACTATTGTATCTACATCAGTTGGATAACCTTTAGTAAATGTGTGCAAATAAGCTTTTATTTTATAATCCTCTAATTTATTGATAAACTTTTCAACGCCTTTTTGATGATCATATAACGTAATAACAACATTATTAATTGCTATTCCTTTACTTCTTAGAAATTCAATTAAACGAATAGTTTCAGTTTCATACGAGATAACTCGATCTGATCTAATTCGATTTTTTTCAATATCATTTGCATTTATACATAAAATAATTTCGACATCATCTTTAAACTCTTGTAATAATCTTATTTTAATATCGGGCTCAAAACCAGGTAAAACACGAGCTGCATGATTATCATCAATTAGTTTACCACCAAATTCGATATATAATTTATCAAACATCTTAATTCTTTCTTTAATTTTTTTAGATTGTAATTTTAGATACTTATCACAATCAAAACATTTCTTCATAAAACCACCTACTCTACATACTAATTATAGCATAAAATTAAAAGCAATGAATTAATTTTTCATTGCTTTAAACATTTTTTTCCATAAATCTTTTGATGAGTAATTTAAAATACCAACTTTATAGATTCTTAAACCATATTTAATTAGTAAATAAATAGCTACTATATTAACAATTATGGCAATAATAACATCAATAACGCCTATTTGACCAATAACCAGTAATGACGGTGATAAAATTGCCGAAATAAATGGTACATAGGATAATATTTGAATAAATAATGATCCTTTAAACATACCAGCCATAATAGCAAAATAGTAACCTACTAATAACATTAACATCATTGGTGTTTGCATTTGACTAAAATCTTCAGCATTAGTAGTAATTGAAGCAAGTATTCCAGCTAATAATGAATATGATATAAATGATAATAACATAAGCACTATAGTAAGTGGAATAATATATACTAATTTATCAATAATACCACTAGTTGAAAGTGAATTAAAGACATTTCCTAAATCACCACTTAAGCCATTTATAATACTACCACTACCAATTAAGATACGAACTAATAAACCAATTCCACCATAAATAAGTAATAATATAGCTTGCCCTATAACAAATATATTACCAGCTAATAATTTTGAAAAGAAATGTGTTTTTGGTGAAACATTAGAAATAATAATTTCCATACCTCTGGTTGTTTTTTCATCATTTACTTCCATACCAATCATTTGAATTAAGAAAATTGTTAACATAAAGAAAGGTAAAATAAATATTGGGAAAACTGTTGACATAATAGCTTCCATATTTTCATCATCAGTTGTTTTTGTTTCATCCAAAATAACTCTTTCAATTTCAATGTTACTTAATATTTTATTTAATTCTTCTGGATCTATATTTGAACTAGCAACCGCAATAGCGGTTTTTGATGTATTAATTGCTTGATATAAAATTTGGTAAGGTAATGTATCTAAATATCCCTCTGTTGTTAAACTAACTTTAATTACTTTAGTAGGATCATTATTAATTTCTAGTAAAATTACTTTACCATTTTCTTTAGTTTCATTTAAAGCTTCCTTTTTACTTTTCTCGTATTTAGTTACTTCAAAAGTTTGATTGTCATCACCATATACTGTTTTTGCCGTTTCAGTTATTTGATTACTAAGAATATCATATGAAACATTAGTATTATCCATAATATACACTTTATATGGTTCATCAAAGTCACCACCAAAGGCTTTAATGATACTATCAATATTAAATAAAGCGACTAAACCAACAGCTAAAATAATATTAACAATAATAAAAGCTTTAGTTTTTACTTTACGAGATAATGATACTTTTGTTAAAAACCATAGTTTACTTTTCATATGCTTCACCTACCTTTGAAACAAAGATTTCGTTTAATGATGGTTCTTCAACAACAAATTTAGTAACATTTTTCTTTTTTGATACTGCTTTAAATACGTTATCAACTATTTTACTAGAAGATATTTTAACTTCTAATTCATCAGCTTTTTCGGTTACTTCTTCTACTCCATCAATCTTTAATAGTTCATCTTTTTTAATATCAGCTTTAATCATAATGTTTTTCTTTTGATATTTTTCTTTTATATCTTTTAAATATCCTTCTAAAACTGTTTTACCTTTTAAAATGATAACTAGTTTTTTACAAAATAATTCAACATGTTCCATACGATGTGATGAAAAAATTATAATTGAACCTTTTTTTGATAATTCAACGATTTCGTTTTTGAATAATTCAACGTTAAATGGATCTAAACCACTAAATGGTTCATCTAATATAAGTAATCTTGGTTCGTTTATAATAGCCATTATAAATTGAATTTTTTGTTGGTTACCTTTTGATAATTCTTTTATTTTTTTATCAATATATTCTGATATACCAAATTTAGCTAATAATTCTTCTAATCTTTCGATTATTTTTTTCTCTTTCATTCCTTTTAGGGTTCCATAGTAAATGGCTTGTTCTCTAACTGTCATTTTAATTAGTAAGCTTCTTTCTTCAGTTAAAAAACCAATTTTATCAGTTACGCTATAATCAATTGGTTTGCCATCTAATAAAATAGTTCCTTCAGTTACGTCTAATAAACCAATAATCATTCTAAATGTTGTTGTTTTACCAGCTCCATTAACACCTAATAAACCAAATATTTCGCCTTCTTTAACACTAAAGGACAAATTATCGACAGCTTTAAAATTACCATAATATTTTGTTACATTTTTGACTTCAAGCATGATTTTCCTCCCAAGTTTTTTCTAACATAATCTAAGTCTTCTATATAAGTTAATCCATACCATTTATCAGTAGTCGGAATAACTTTAACACTAGCTTTATTATCTTTAACCAGTTTTTTTATTACTTCTGGTAACATAAATTCTTTATCAGTTTGATAATTTTCAACAATAAATGACATAAATTGCCTTGTTACTTCTCTTAAAATAGTTGGCGTAAATCCCCACATGTTCATTGAAGTAACACTATTCATATCAATATCACTATCTTTAGTAATATTAAATGTTTCTTTTATATCTTTTAAATATCCATTCTCAACTTGGCAAATACCTCTTGATACGCCACCAGTTGAACTTAATGTGTTTCTAAGTTCAAATCCCGCCATACAATAATTATAAGTATTTATGTCTTGCTTTGATAAATAATCATAAACATCTTGTAATGTATCATATCCGTAATAGTCATCGGCATTAATAACGACAAATGGATTATTCATTTGCTTAAGTGACATTATAGCATGACCTGTTCCCCATGGTTTTTCTCTTTTACAGTTACGATATTCTAAAGGTAGATCGTCTACTTTTTGAAAAACAAAACGAGTAGTAACTTCATGAGTAAGACGCTTACCTACTGTATCCATAAATTCTTTGTATATTTCTGGCCTTAAAATAAATACTACTTCTTCAAAACCAATATCAATAGCGTTTTTTACTGATAATTCCATAATGGTTTCATCATTTGGTCCAACACTAGTTAATTGTTTAATACCACCTTGATAACGAGTTCCCATTCCAGCAGCCATAATAACTAAACTAACCATGTTTTACCTCACTATTTTCTATTAATTTAACATTAATAAATACTAATAAATAAATTAGCATAACAAGTAAACATATCCAACCAACAACTGGAATTATTAAACATAATATCCAAGTATATGGACTTCCATATAAATCAGATCCATGAACATCTATGTGTTGGGCTACTGTAGTAATCATTTGAATTAGAAAAACAATGAACATCACAAATACTGGAAATATTAAGCATAATGCTCCAAAGAACCAGTATTGCCATTTATTATACCATGCATTTTCATTATATAAATCAAATATAGAGGCTAATATTAGATTAAAAAATCCTAAAGTTATAATATTAAGTAAAGTATAAATTATTGCTTCTTTTCTTGTCATTTTATTTTCTCCTTTAATTCGTATAATTTATTCATCGCATCAATTGGTGTTAGATTTAAAACATCAATTTCTTTTAATTCTTTTTCTAATGTACTAGTTTCTTTTTCTTCTTCAAAGTTTAAAGTTTGAACGATAATTTTATCTCTTTTAACTTCTTTGTTTTCATATACTTTTAGTATTTCATCAGCACGTTTAGTAACGCTTTCTGGTAAGTTAGCTAGTTTAGCAACATGGATACCATAACTTTTATCAATACTTCCTTCATTTACTTTATGTAAGAATGTTAAAGTTCCATTTTCTTCTACTGCACTAACATGAACATTTTTTAGATCAGGTAAAGTATTATCTAAATCAGTTAATTCATGATAATGGGTTGAAAACAAAGTTTTACATTTTATTTTTTTACTAATGTATTCTAAAATTGATTGCGCTAATGCCATACCATCAAAGGTTGCTGTTCCTCTACCTAATTCATCAAAAAGAATTAAACTATTTTGAGTAGCATTCATAATCGCGTTATTAGCTTCGTTCATTTCGACCATAAAGGTTGATTCACCACCTACTAAGTCATCGCTAGCGCCAATTCTTGTATAAATTGCATCAAATATAGGCAATATTGCTTTTTTAGCTGGTACAAATGAACCAATTTGGGCTAATATAACCGTTATTGCTAATTGACGCATATAAGTAGATTTACCAGCCATATTAGGACCAGTTATAAGTAAAATATTTGTATTTTCATCCATAATTATATCATTTGGTACATATTCAGCATTTATTACTTTTTCAACAACAGGATGACGATTGTTTATTAGTTCTATTTTTCTTAATTCTGTTAAAGTAGGTCTAACAAAATTATTTTCTTCAGCTACTGTTGATAAAGACTGAATTACATCAATTTCACTAATTGTTTTAGCTATTTCTTGCAATTCTGGAATATATTTTTTTATTTCTTCTCTAATTTCGGTAAATAAATTATATTCTAATTCAATAATACGTTCTTCAGCATTTAATATTAAAGATTCTTTTTCTTTTAGAATAGGACTTATGTATCTTTCACAGTTAGATAAAGTTTGTCTTCTTTCATATCCATATTCTGGTTTTATTAAATTAGTATTTCCTTTTGATATTTCAATATAGTATCCAAATACTCGGTTATAACCTACTTTTAAGTTTTTGATACCGGTTCTTGCCTTTTCTTCTTGCTCAAAGTTAGCAACAAAGTCTTTACCGCCTTTTCTTAGGCTTTTAAGTTCATCTAATTCACTATTGTATCCATCTTTTATTAAATAGCCTTCTTTTAAGCCCATTGGTGGGTTTTCATAAATACTTTGTTCTAATAAATTATATAAGTCATTTAATGGTTTAACGTTTTTATAAAATTTAATTTTATCTAGTATTTTTTTAATATCTGGTAATACTTTTAATGAGTTTTTTAGTTGCAGTAAATCTTTAGCGTTACAGTTTCCAAAAGCTACTCTTCCGCTTAATCTTTCTAAGTCATATACTTCGTATAATAGTTTATTTAAGTCTTCTTTTAGCAAAAATTCTCTTAATAAAATATCAATCATATCATAACGTTTATTTAGTTCATTAACATCAATTATTGGGTTTTCTAGATAGTTTTTAAGCATTCTAGATCCCATAGCGGTTTTTGTTTTATCAAGTAACCATATTAAAGAATAATTTCTTTGTTTTAATCTTAATGTTTCGGTCAATTCTAGGTTTCTTTTAGTATGAATATCCATTTTTAGATAATTTTTATTTTCTTTTATAACTAATTTTTGTAAATGGGTTAAACTTCTTTTTTGAGTATTATTAATATAAGTTAATAGATATTTAATAGATTCAATATAACGGATATCTTCTACATCACTATATATATAATTGTATTCGGTTAATTCTTCTATTTCATCGGTTATAGTAACCGCTACTTTAAATTGGGTTTTTAAAATAGACATAATAGTTTTATCTACTTTATTACTCATGATTACTTCTTTAATACCAATTGATACTATTTGTGATATTAGTTTAGAAATATCATGTTCTATAATACTTGCATATATTTCACCAGTAGATATATCCGCATAAGTTATAAGATAAGCATGATTATAATCACTAATGCTACCTATATAATTATTTTCATTAGCTACTAATGATTCATCATTCATGATTGTTCCTTTACTTATTACTTGAATTAAGTCTCTTTTAACTAATCCTTTAGTAGTTTTGGGATCTTCTAATTGTTCACAAATACCGATTTTATAACCTAAATCAACTAGTTTTTCAATGTATAAGTTTGCGGCATGATGGGGAATTCCACACATTGGTATTCTTTCATCTAAACCAGCATTTTTTCCGGTTAAGGTTAATTCTAAGTCATGTGATACTTTAATTGCATCTTCAAAAAACATTTCGTAAAAATCACCTAAACGAAAAAAAATAACTATATCTGGATTTTGGTTTTTGATTTCGATGTATTGTTTCATCATTGGCGAAACTTTACTCATATCAACGTCTTTTATATTCATAAAACCACCATATATATTTTACCATTTTTTGAGTTTAAAAAAAAGATAGTTTTTAACTATCTGATAATAAATTACTAATAAAATCAAATATACTAATAGTATTATCTCTAATTTTATTTATAAATTCATTTGATTTAGTTATTTTTTTTAAATTATTTACTTTATATATTACACCATCAGAACATTCTATTTTTTCTAAAGTACCATATCTTTTATAACGTCTAACTATTGAATTAGTGTCTAATTTATCTAAGTCATAGAATACTACTTCTTTTTTACTTAAATAGATACTATCATAAACAAATTTATCTTTATAATCTTTTAAGTTTTTTACGTTATATATAATATAGTCTGGTTTTTTCTTTTTAAATTTTTTACGTAATTTTCCAATTCTTATTTTACTAATTTTTCCATCTTCTAAGTCAGTAGATACACAATCTAATAAGTTGCACTCAGTTATTTTATTGTTTTTTTCAATTGTGTTTACTAGTTTTTCACTCTCAAAACCTATACCTATTAAAGAACCTTCTAATGTTTTTAAACTTTTATTTAAGTATTCAATTACTTTCATATTTATCACCTACTATATCGTTTATAACGTAGCTAGCAGCTAAAATTCCAGCTACACTAGGTACTAAACTATTAGAACCCATTTCTTTAACTAATGGCCTTTCTTTACTGCATATACACATTATTTTATTATTTATATGATTATCTCTTAGTTTTTTTCTTAGTATTTTAGCTATTGGATCATAGCTTGTTTTATCTAAACGGGTTATTTCTAGTAATTCTGGGTGCATTTTTTTAGCTGTTCCCATTACACTAATTATTTTAATATTTCTTTTTATTGCTTCTTTTATAAGTAAATATTTAGTTTCGATTGTATCACAAGCATCAATTATGTAATCTGGTTTTTTATTAAATAAAGTATCAATATTATTAGTACCAATAAATTCTTTTATTTTTATAACTTTTGTATTGCTTATTTCTTTAATACGGGATTGTGCTACATCAACTTTATTTTGGCCTATATTAGATTTAGTGCTTATTAATTGGCGGTTTAAATTAGTTATATCAACTATATCTTTATCAACGATAATAACATTACCAATACCGCTTCTAACAATACTTTCTAAAGCATGTCCGCCTACTCCTCCTAAACCAATTATTAAAACAGTTTTACTTTCTAATAATTTAATATTATCTTTTCCAATTAATAGTTCTAATCTATCTAGCATATTACCACCTATTTCATTATAACATAAAAAGAAAAAACTGACTATTAAGTCAGTTTAAAATCATTTCTTGTTTTTTTATCGTAATTTAAATTAAATTCCTGAACCAGTACCACAGTTTACAGTAGTTCCTGTAACATTACAGAATCCACTTGTTGGTTCATCAGTAAAGGCATCATTAGAAGCTACAGCTTTACCATTATTACCAGTATAAGTAACATAATAAGAATCAAATATTAACCAAGCTTTTTCTACTGAACCATTTGTAGCGATTTTTACAACGCCATCTTCAGAATCAGTACTTAAATATCCTTTTGGACCTTCACCTTTAATTTCAACACCTAGTTTTTGTGATAAATCACTTACTTTGTAAGTTCCTGCAGGAATTTTAGTAGCTGAAGTATCAACTTGAGCTAACATAACTTGTTTTTCAACTGCATCAACATATCCTAATGCTGAAGATTCTTTAGCTCCTTTTCTTGCTGTGTCAATAACATCTAAGATTATTGGTGTTGCTATTAATGCGATAATAGCTAAAATTACGATAACTGCTAATAATTCAATTAGCGTAAAACCTTTGTTTGATTTCATTTTCTTTCCTCCTCTATTATTTTACAATAATAATATACCATATTTAGAAATATTAAGTCAACATTTTTTTATCTACTTTACACTTTTTATAAATGTTAACTTTTTCCTTATTTAATATGGCCTAATTTAATTTAAATATACAATAAAAGTACTTAAAGTACTTTTATTTTAGTAAAGAAGCTAATTTTTCTTGTTCTTCTTTTAATTTTTGCCTATCCATATCAACAATATTCTTAGGTGCTTTATTAACATAGTTAGGATTATTAAGTAAATTTTCTCTTCTTTTAATTGAATCTTGCAAAGTTTTAATTTGCATTTCTTTTAAAGCTTTATCTTCTTCCGTAACTTCCTTTTCAAAATAAATTGTTGCTTTAATATCACCAGCTAATACTTCGTATGACTTAATATTTAATGGCTCAGTAATAATGTTATTAATTTTTAACATATTTATTTCTAATTTATGATCACCTTCACTATTAAACATTACTTGCATATCTTTAGTTATATTATTTTCCGCTTTAATATTTCTAAAAGTTTTAATAAATTCTAGTTTTTGATCAATTAATTTTTCTTCTACATTAAATACTAAATTTTTATTATATTTTGGATAACTAGATATCATAATATCTGCACTATCTTTAATAGGCAACATACTATATATTTCATCTGTTACATATGGCATAAATGGTTGTAGTAATTTTAAAATACCAGTTAATACATAACATAATGTTTCTTTTGTAGATATATTATCTAAAGAATATTTAGCCATTTCAATATAATAATCACAGAAATAATTCCAAGTAAATTCATAAATAGAAGAACCAGCATTATTAAATTCATATTTATCCATAAATTTAGTTACTTCTTCTACGACTTTATTATATTTAGTTAAAATCCATTTATCTTCTGATTTTAAGTTATCAAGTTTTATTTCTTTTAAGTCTTCTATATTACTTAAAACAAATCTTGAAGCATTCCAAATTTTATTAATAAAATTCCAAGTTGATTTAATTTTTTCTTCATCAAAACGCATATCAGTACCAGGAGCAACATCAGTAGCTAAGTAATATCTTAAAGCATCTGCACCATATAATTCAACCATATCAAATGGATCAATTCCGTTACCTAATGATTTACTAAATTTACGGCCTTGTTTATCTCTTATTAAACCATGAATTAAACAATCTTTAAATGGTCTTTTATCTAATAATTTTTCACCTTGGAAAGTCATTCTATTAACCCAGAAAGGAATAATGTCATAACCAGTTACTAAAACACTATTAGGATAATATTTTTCTAATAATTTAGTATTATTTGGCCAACCTAAAGTTGCGAATGGCCATAAAGCACTAGAAAACCAAGTATCTAAAACATCATTATCTTGTACCCATCCATCTTCTTTAGGAGCTTCCATACCAACATAAATTTCATCATTTTTATACCAAGCAGGAATTCTATGTCCCCACCACAATTGACGAGAAATACACCAGTCATATGTAATTTCCATCCAGTGATTCATTGTTTTTTCGTATCGTGTTGGAACAAAGTTAACTTTTTCATCTTGTTTCTCTTGAACTTCTAAAACGTGATCAGCTAAAGGACGCATTTTAACAAACCATTGTTTTTTAATCATTGGTTCGACCATAACACCAGTTCTTTCACTATGACCAACTTCATGAACTAATGGTTCTACTTCTAATAATAGTCCTTGTTCTTCTAAATCTTTTAGTACTTCATCTCTTGCTTGTTCACGAGACATACCTTGATATTTATGAGGAACATTTTCATTTAAAGTAGCATCATCATTTAAAATAACAATTCTTTCTAGATTATGACGATTACCTACTTCAAAATCGTTTGGATCATGAGCAGGTGTTATTTTAACTACACCGGTTCCTTTTTCCATATCAGCATGTTCATCGGTAATTACAGGAATAGCTTTATTCATAAGCGGTAAAATTACTTTTTTACCAATGTATTTTTGGTATCTTGGATCATTTTCATTAACCGCTACGGCAGTATCACCAAATAAAGTTTCCGGACGCGTTGTAGCAACATCTAAATAGTCTTCACTATCTTCTAATTTATATTTTAAATGATAGAAAGCTGATTTTTCTTCAGAATAAACTACTTCTTCATTAGATAAAGCAGTCATTGCGACTGGATCCCAGTTAATTATTTTTTCACCACGATAGATTAAACCTTCATTATAGAAGTCAACAAAAACTTTTCTTACAGCTTCGCTTAATCCATCATCTAAAGTAAATCTTTCTTTAGTATAATCTAAAGCAATACCCATTTTAGCCCATTGTTTACGAATTATATCACCATGTTCATGAGTCCAATCCCAACAAGCCTCTAAAAATTTATCTCTTCCATATTCGTATTTATCAATGCCTTTTTCTTTTAATCTTTTTACTACTTTAGCTTCAGTTGCGATTGCGGCATGGTCCATACCAGGTAACCATAAAGTATCATATCCTTCCATTTTTTTAAAACGAATGATAATATCTTGTAAAGTTACATCCCAAGCATGACCTAAGTGCAGAACACCAGTTACATTAGGTGGTGGTAAAACAATACAAAATGGTTCTTTATTACTTGTTTCATCACATTTAAAATAATCCTTTTTTAACCATTTATCATATTTATCTTTTTCTACTTCTTTATGATTATATTTTGTATCTAACATATTATAACCTCTTTTCTATTTCATTATTAATAGTTGTTTCTAGTTTTTTTATTTCTTCGGTTTCACCATATATTTTTAATAGATTTAATTTATTTTCTATTATTTTTTTATCTTTTAAAAATTTAAATGAATATTTAAAGTTTAAATCAAAAACCCAAGATAATTCTCGAATAATTGTATCTACTTCATTTTCAATGTTTTTATTTTGGCATATTATTTTATTATCAATATCAGTTAATAATTCCGGTTTTAAAATAATTTCTTTTTGATATATTTCATTAGTTTGTTCTCTCATAATATCTAGTTTATCAGCATCTCTAACGATATTACAAAATAATGTGGTTCTTTCATCTAATTCAGGTACACCATATTTATTATGATATTTAGTTGCTTTTATAACAATATCTTTATCTTTATAATTATTTAAAAAATCTTTTAGTATTTCAGATCCTAAATCACCATGATCAATTGAATCTTGATCTCTATATGTTTCATATTCGGTCCATTGTCTAAATCTTCCAATATCATGAAATAATCCACAAATAGTAGCTAATTCAATTTCTTCTTTATTTAGATTTAAACTTAAAGCAATTTCTTTAGCTATTTCCATTACTCGAAAACTATGATGATATTTATATATAATTTGTTTTATTGTTAAATCAAATGTTTTTGCATATTTATTAAATTCATCGATATACATATAAACAATCCTTTCATAAAAAAACGTCCTTAATATAAGGACGTAGTATACGTGGTACCACCTTAATTTATAGTTATAACTACCTTAATGTCTTAATGCGACAAACATTATATCCTACTACTATTTCAGATATACTACTCCCAAGCTACCTTCATATTATTTATCTATTAGTTTACACCTTCCACTAACTCTCTATAAGACTAAATAACATTACTCCTCTTGTTCTTTGTATTTATTTAATTATACTTATTATTTTAAAAAAAATCAACTATAATAAAAGATTTCTTTTAAGAAATCTTTTATTTAACAACTATATTAACTAGTTTTTTAGGAACAGTTATTATTTTAACTATTTCTTTTCCTTCTGTAAATACTTTTACATTTTCTATTTCCCTAGCAAGATGTTCCATTTCTTCTTTACTAGCATTACTACTAACTTCAATTTTACCTCTTACTTTACCATTAACTTGAACAATCATTGTAAATGTATCATCAACTAGTTTAGATTCATCAACTATTGGCCAACTACTTTCACATATTGGTTTTCCTAAATGATAAATTTCATTTAGTTCTTCCGTAATATGAGGGGCAGTTGGATTAAGTAAAGTTAATAATATACGATAATCATCTTTAGTAATGGAATCATATTTTTCATATTCATTTAACATAATCATTAAAGCTGATATTGCCGTATTATATTTCATTGATAAGTTATCTTCCGTTACTTTTTTAATTGTTTTATTTACTAAGATAGAGTCTGTATATCCTTGTTTATCGTTTAATTTTTCACCAATTCTTTCTATTCTTTTTAAGAAACGATCGCAACCTTTTAAAGAATCAGTATTCCATGGAGCATCTTCACGATAATCACCAATAAACATTTCGTAAACTCTTAATGTATCAGCACCAAATTCATTTACTATATCATCAGGATTAACAACATTACCTTTTGATTTAGACATTTTTTCGTTATTTGCGCCTAATATCATACCATGTGATACACGAGTCCAAATCATTTCTTTATTAGGTACTAAACCAATATTATATAAGAATTGTACCCAGAATCTAGCATATAATAAGTGACGAGCTGTGTGCTCCATACCACCATTATACCAATCCACTTTATTCCAGTATTTCATTGCTTCCATTGAAGCAAATTCTTGATTATTATGTGGATCCATATATCTTAAGAAATACCATGATGAACCAGCCCAGTTAGGCATTGTATCAGTTTCTCTTTTAGCATCTTTTCCACACTTAGGGCATTTACAATTAACGAATGAATCAATTTTTGCTAATGGTGATTCACCTGTATCTGTTGGTTCATATTCTGCTACATCAGGAAGTAATAGTGGTAATTCGTTTTCTGGTACCGGAACCCAACCACATTCAGGACAATTAACCATTGGTATTGGTTCACCCCAGAATCTTTGTCTTGAGAAAATCCAATCTCTCATTTTATAGTTATTTACACGTCTAGCAATACCCATTTTTTCTAGTTTATCAGTTATAGCTTCTTTAGCTTCTTCTACTGTCAAACCAGTAAATTCTTCTGAGTTAATTAATTTACATCCTTTTCCTAAATAATCGTGTTTTTCAAAAGCATGGTCTTTAGTATCTCCGCCACTAATTACTTCAATCATTTCTAAATTGTGTTCTTTAGCATATTCAAAGTCACGTTCATCATGACTTGGTACTGCCATAACTGCTCCAGTACCATAATCACCTAAAACAAAGTCACCTAAAAAAATTGGTACTTCTTTATTATTAATCGGATTAATTGCTTTAATACCTTTTACTTCGCATCCTGTTTTACCTTTATTTAATTCAGTTCTATCCATATTAGATTTTAGTGCGGTTTCTTTAATATAAGCTTCTACTTCTTCTTTGTTTTCAATTCTTGGCATTAATTCTTTGATTAATTTTCCATCTGGTGCAATTACAAAGAATGTGATTCCGTAGATTGTTTCA
Organism: uncultured Bacilli bacterium; assembly: GCA_905235045.1. GTDB lineage: Bacteria > Bacillota_I > Bacilli_A > RF39 > UBA660 > CAJOJO01. The sequence goes on along the minus strand of CAJOJO010000005.1, from coordinate 4,185 downwards.
ATACAAGTAGTAAAAATACTAAATTTACCACCACCAACTATATCAACATCAACTTCTACACCTGTAGATTTACCAATCCAATTAATTTGACCTAATTTTACTCGATCAGCAAAATTAGTATCCTCAAGGCCATTAAGTAAATCTTCGGCATAATCACTCATTCTAAGCATCCATTGTGATTTTTCTTTTTGTTCTACTTGAGCGCCACATCTTTCACAAACACCACCAGCAGCATCTTCATTTGAAAGAACTGTTTTACAGTTTGGACACCAATTTACCGGAATAGTATCTTTATAAGCCATACCATGTTTATAAAATTGTAAGAATTGCCATTGTGTCCATTTATAATATTCTGGATCAGTTGTTGAAAATTCTCTTGACCAATCAAATGAGAATCCTAGTGATTTCATTTGGCCTTTAAATGTTTTAATATTTTCTTTAACAGCTTCTTTAGGATGAATATGATTTTTTATTGCGTATTGTTCAGCTGGTGCTCCAAAGGCATCCCATCCCATTGGATATAGCACATTATACCCTTGCATTCTTTTAATACGAGCAATTACATCTTGGGCTGTATAACCTCTAACATGGCCAACATGAAGACCAGCTCCAGATGGATATGGAAATTCTACCAAATCATAAAATGTTTTTTTATTTTCACCATTTTTTGCTTCAAAAGTCTTATTTTTATCCCAATATTCTTGCCATTTTTTTTCTATCTCTTTATGATTCATTTTATTTCACTCCTTTTTTTAGAATTTGTCCTATTACATGATATACCAGTAAAGAAAGTGGTATGATAATTATTATTGTTAAGAAAACCATTAATAAATAGTTTTTAATTCCTAAGATAATCGTAAATGTTGTAGCGATTATAAATGAATTAGCTAAAGCAATTAAATGCGCTAGTTTTTTTGTATTTATTTTCTTTATATCTAATTTATATACTTTTGCTAAATATTTAACGTAAGTATTATTTTTAAATTTTGCTAATTTCTTTTTTCGTAATATAACAAATAATAAATATAATAAATAAATTGCAACAAAAACAATTAACCAAATAAGAAAATATTTCATATTTACCTCCAAAAAAAAAGCATCAATTATAAGGGCGTCATAAACGCTGTACCACCTTATTTCCATAATGCCTTATGCTTTAATTCTTAACGCGAATACACGGTTCAAACTCCAAAGCAAGTTCATAAATTCTATTTAAAAGTTTTCACCAACCACTTTCTCTCTAGATAAATATCCTTTATTACTACTCTTCTTCACTGTTTTTATATAATAAGTATATTATAAAATGCTTAATAAATCAAGTCATATGTTGACAAAATAAGATAAACAATTTATAATAGCACCTTAAAGGAAGTGATAATATGTCATTATTAGAAAATATTTGTTCTCATTGTGCACTTCATTCAATTAAAGAGCTTCAATTAGAACATTTTACCGATGCTTTAATTCATTTTAAAGAAGATGAAAAATATAGTTCTTTATTAAGTGACTATGATTTTAATGAAAAGAAGATTTCTAATCAATTAGTTGATGATATAGCTAATTTACTACATGAAGAAAAAATAATGTATATAAAAAGTGATAATTCCATTTTTATAACTATGAATTCAAAGCAAATCAATGAAGTTTTTAATAAGATTGAACTAGAAGAGTCAAAACTAATTCATGAACTTTTAAATGACTACCGCTTATTTAATACACAAAAAAGCTTAGTTAAGTAAGCTTTCTTCAATTCTAATTAATTCATTATATTTACAAATACGATCGGTTCTTGACATAGAGCCGGTTTTTATTTGTCCTAGATTAAGACCAACAGCTAAAGAAGCAATTGTTGTATCTTCGGTTTCACCTGAGCGATGGGAAATTATTGTTTTATAATTGTTTTGTTTTGCTAGAGCTATTGTTTCAATTGTTTCGGTAATTGTTCCTATTTGGTTAACTTTAATTAATATGGCATTACCAGCATGCATATCAATTCCCTTTTGTAAATATTCTTTATTTGTTACAAATAAATCATCACCAACTAATTGAATTTTATTACCCAATTTTTCTGTTATTTTTTGGAATCCTCCCCAGTCATTTTCATCAACTGGATCTTCAATCGTAATAATTGGATATTTATCAACTAATTCAACATAAAAATCAATTAATTCATCAGTTGTTAATATTCTATTTTCTCCTACTAAATTATATTTATCATCTTGATAAAATTCAGATGCTGCAACATCAATTCCTAAATTAACATCAACACCTGGTACATAACCGGCTCTTTTTATTGCTTCAACAATTAATTCAAAAGCCTCACTATTACTTTCTAAGTTAGGAGCAAAACCACCTTCATCACCAACACCAGTAGATAAACCTTTTTCATTTAAAACTTTTTTTAAATTATGAAATACTTCTGAACCAACTCTAATTCGTTCTTTTACTGTATCTCTATTTGGAATAATCATAAATTCTTGAAAATCTAGTTTATTATCAGCATGAGCTCCACCATTCATAATATTCATCATTGGTATTGGTAATGTTTTACCAGTTCCAACGTATTCATATAGTGGTTTATTTAAAGATTTACTAGCTGCTTTTAATACGGCCATTGAAATGCCTAATATCGCATTAGCGCCATATTTTTCTTTTGTTTTTGTTCCATCTAAATTTATCATTGCATAATCAATTTCTTTTTGATTTAAAGCATCCATACCGATTACTAAATTACGTAAATCAGTATTAACGTTATTAACTGCTTTTAAGACACCTTTACCCATATATCTAGTAGAATTATTATCTCTTAATTCTAATGCTTCTCTAGAACCTGTAGAAGCACCACTAGGTACACTAGCTCTTCCCATAATACCATTTTCTAAAATAACATCCACTTCGACTGTTGGATTACCACGAGAATCTAATATTTCTCTTGCTTTTACATCTTTTATTTTTGTATTCATCTATACCACCTCTATTTTATTATAACACTTATTATTTTTAATTATTTAGAATAATTGTTAAATTGACAAATGTTTACAAAAAAAAACTAATTTCTTAGTTTTTATATTTCTATTTCATTTAATTCATCAACTATTTCTAGTTGTGCTTCAATAATTTCTCTTACGCGTTTTTTAAATATTGTGGTATTACGTTTTAATAAATTAGATTCGTTTTCGATTTTTTCAGCTTTTAGTAATGCTTCATTTATAATACGATTAGCATTTCTTTTAGCATCTTCGATAACTGTTTCTGATTCTTTATGAGCATTTACTTTAATTTGTTCACTTGTTTTTTGAGCCATTAAAATAGCTTTATTAAGTGTTTCTTCCATACGCTCATATTGTTCTAATTTATCTTTTAAGCCGTTATTATCTTCTATTTGTTCTTGAAGTTCTTTAATCTTACGATCTTTATCATTAATCTCATTAACCATTGCTTCAACTTGATTAATAACTTTATCTAAGAAAGCATTAACTTCATCTGGATCATAACCTCTAACTGTACGGCTAAATTTTTCCATACCTTTTCACCTCGTCGACTATGTCGTTTTTTTACCATTCAATATTTAAATCATTATTATCATGAATATCTTTACCATCTGTTTCTTCAGTAATTTTACCTTGAATATTTATGTTATTTGGTGTACATAAGAATATTCCGCCACCAACTTTTTGCAAATCACCGTTAATAGCATAAATAGTACCAGCTAAGAAATCAATAATTCTTTTTGCTTGGTCACTTGTTACTCTTTTTAGATTAACTAAAACAGTATTACGCATTTTTAAATGATCAGCTATTTGTTGGGCTTCAGAATAAGCTCTTGGTTCAATTAAGATCATTTGTGTTTGACCATCATTTGCTTCTAAAGCTTCTTCTGGTTTTAAATCATAATATTCATCACCATTTAAATTATCATTTAATACATCTTCATCATTAGAAAGTATTTTCTTTAGTAATCCCATTTTATGCCTCCTACCTTTTATTCACACTACATTAATTTTAACACATATATTTATAAAATAAAATAGTTTTTAAGAAAAAAAAGAAAAAAGTTATAGATAAACTATAACTTTATGAATTAATTACAAATGTTCCGGTTTTAATAGAACCAATTGTGATAGAACCATCACCACCAGCTCCTCCAACACCACAGCCACTACTTCCGTTACCAGCTCCACCATT
>CAJOJO010000004.1 GCA_905235045.1 uncultured Bacilli bacterium | reverse complement strand
ATCTACTTGACTCATCATTGCTTGTTTTTCTATCGCATCTACATATCCTAACATACTAGACTCAACTGATCCTTTTCTAGCTTTTTCAATTACATTTAAGATAATTGGTGTAGCTATAAGGGCTATTATTGCTAGTATTACTATTACTGCTAATAATTCTATTAATGTAAATCCTTTCTTTTTCATATTTACCTCCTTTAGTATTTTACCAATTATATTGTAATATATACCCCCCCCCCGATTGTCAATAAGCATATTAAATTATATACGTTTCTTTACACTTTATTTTCTAGTAATTCTAAGTTATTGATACTTTTATTATTTTTTAGTATTTCTATTTGATTTCTAGCAGTTTCATTTAATTTAATTAGTCTTTCGTTTTGACTTAAACCTAGTTTAATATACTCAGCATTTATATTTTCTAAATTATTTAAAATTATTAAATGAAGAATATCTGTATAATCTCTTATATTACCTTTTAATTTAGGATTATTATTTTTCCACTCTTTTGATGTTATTCCAAATAAAGCTACATTTAAAATGTCTGCTTCATCAGCATATGTCATTATCTTTTGTTTTTCAGTTAAAGTAGGAACTAAGTAATTTTTAATTGCATCAGTATGAATTAGATAATTAGCTTTAGCGAGTAATCTATTAGCTTGCCAATCTTGTTTTAATTCAATAGATTCCTTTTTCTTTAATCTTTGAAATTCTTGGATTAAATATAATTTAAATTCAGGACTTAACCAACTAGCAAATTCAAAAGCTATATCTGAATGAGCATACGTTCCACCATCATATCTACCAGATTTTGAAATAATTCCTATAGCATTCGTAGTTCTAATCCATTTTTGTGGCGACATTTTAAAAGTATTACTACCAGCTTCATTTTTAAAGGTGTCGAATTCGCCCCCTTTAAAACCCTTGTTGTTAATACTTTCCCATAAACCTAAATAACAAATAACTTCCTTATTACGCATCCAATCTCTAACTGGTAATCGTGGTTCTTCATCATCTATATATCTTGCTAAATCTGTTAATGATATATAATCGTTATTACCTATTTTAACAATTCCTATTTTATTCCCATTAACATTCATTTCAGATTTTATTAAATCCTTCATAATTCACCTCCTCTCTATAAATATCATTCGATAAAAAAATGATAAATCCTGCAAAAATAATAAAAAAAAGAACTATTTAAAGTTCTTTATTTACAATCATTTATATTACATATTAAATTATCGTATTTATCTTTATATTTTAAAACATCATCTTTAGATTTCATTGTCCAAGATAGGATTAATCTTTTATTTTTATATTTTTTAATCTTATTATATAATTTCTTATTTACTGATAAGAAATCAGGTTTAGAAAGAAATATTTTAAAAGGTAAAAATCGATATTGATTTATTAATAGTCCTCTTAAATAAGGATTTTTATGGAATCTAAAATATGATACTAAAAAAGTATCAAAACTTTGAATGGCGACTTCTCCTTTATAAGTTTTTAATCTTTCTAATAATAGTTTAGGTAACATAAATCCTTTAACATCATGTTTTAATTCAATTAAGATAGGAACTTTACCATTAATTAAATCTAAAACTTCATCTAAACTAGGAATATGATAATTAGTATTTAATAATTTTATACTTGTTAATTCTTTTAAAGTATAATCCTTAACATAGCCTTTTTTATTTGTCATTCTATCTAAAAAAGCATCATGAAAAACAATTATTTCATTATCCTTAGTTAAATGAATATCAAATTCAATTATATAATCACCTTTTATTGCTTCTTTAAAAGATCTTAAAGAATTTTCTGGAATCTTATTATTATCAAAAACACCACGGTGAGCAATTAAGTTCTTAAGTAAAAAATTATCTTTCATAAAATCACCTACTTAAAAGGTTTATACTTACTTATAATTATTTCAAATACTTTTAAAGCATCCATAGCTGATGTCGTAATACCACCAGCATAACCAGCTCCTTCACCAATTGGATAAATTCCTTTTATGTTTGTTTCATAATTATCATCTCTAATAATTCTTATTGGTGATGATGTCCTTGATTCTACACCAGATAATATAGCGTCATCACGATCAAATCCATTTATTTTTGTACCAAAATTAATAATTGCTTCTTTTAAAGAATTATTAATATCATTATTAAATAATTCATTTAAATTAGAAAATGTATAATTACCTTTTATACAAGGCTCATATTCCCCAAATGAATTAGACATTTTATTATTTTTATAATCAATAAACAATTGAACTGGTATTTTACCATTACCTAATCTATAAGCAATACTTTCTAATTTTTCTTGAAATTTTACTCCATCAAATAGATTAGTTCCATAATCTAGTTCATTTACTGTAACAACAATCGCACTATTACTATTTAAGCTATCACGCTTATTATTACTCATACCATTTATAACTAATCTTTCATTTTCACTAGAAGCATTAACTACATATCCGCCAGGACACATACAAAAAGTATAAATACCTCTATTTTTAGTATTATATGTTAATTTATAAGATGCGTTAATATTTGGATCATTATATTGGCTTTTATTAATCATTGTTCTTGGATGTTCGATTCTTAAACCAACGGCAAATGGTTTATTTTCCATATTTATTCCTTTTCTATTTAACATATAAAACGTATCTCTCGCACTATGGCCGATTGCTAAAAAGAGAATATCTGTTTTTATAACTTCGTTATTAACTATAATACTATTTATTTTATCAGTTACATTTATATCAGTTACTAAACTATTAAAATGAAATTCACCACCATTTTCAATAATTTTTTCTTTCATATTTTTAACAACTATCCGTAATATATCAGTTCCAATATGAGGGTTTTTTTCATACATGATATTTTCTAAAGCACCATTATCTTTAAAGATTTCAAAAACTTTTTTACAACGATTATTTTTATCTTTAACTAAAGTATTTAGTTTTCCATCCGAAAATGTACCAGCTCCACCTAAACCAAACTGAATATTAGTATTAGGGTTTAAATTACCATTTTTCCAAAATTCTTCAACTGCTTTAACACGAGCATCAATATCTTCTCCTCTTTCATAAATTATTGGTTTATAACCATATAAAGATAACATATAGGCTAAAAATAAGCCTGCAGGTCCTGAACCAATAATAATTGGACGATAATTTAATTTTTTTGTTCCGGTAATATTTACAATATATTCTTCATTAGGCGTTTTAATAATATTATTGCTTAAATACTTATCTTCATTATCTATTTCAACATCTACGGTATAAATATAAAACAATTTATTATGTCTAGCATCAATACTTTCTTTAACTATTTTATATTCAAACTCATTATTATTAAGAATTTTAATTAATTCTTTTTTCAACTGATTTTTAGTTTTTACTTTAATATTCTTAATTCTTATCATAATTTCACCTTTAATGCTGAGCGAATTGCAATTCCAATATTATATCCACCACATACGCCAGTTAAATCTAGTAATTCACCAGTAATATATAAACCCCTTACTTTTTTAGATTCCATAGTATCTAAGTTAATATCATCTAATGATACACCACCAATACATACTTGGGCTTCACTAAAATCTTTAATACCAACTATATTTACTTTAAAGTTTACTAAGTTATTTAGTATTTCATCTTGTTCAACTCTACTTAAATCAGTAAATAATCTATTCTCATTTACTAAGATAGGATATAGTTTATTATTTAGAATACCACTTACTAATTCATTAACTGATCTATTTGTTTTATTAGTCCTATCTATAAACCAATCACGAGCCATTTCAATAGTTTCTAAAAAAGGAATAAAATCAATTATAATTTCTTCTTTTTTTCCTAAATCTAATCCTTTAGAAACTAATAAAGATAAATTAAAGACACATATTCCACTTATACCATAGTCAGTTAATTGAATTTCTCCATCTTCATAGGCAATTATTTTATTATCTTCTTTTAATAATAATTTTACATCAGTTCTTATACCATGCCATGGATATTGTTTATCTGTTTTTAAACCTGTTAAAGCTGGTAATGGTTTAATAATATGATGATTTAGTTTTTTTAAAACATCATAGCCAAAACCATCTGAGCCAGTTTTTGGATAAGCTTTAGAACCAGTTGATAAAATTACTTTATCAAATATATATTCATGATTAGTAGTTTTAACTTTAAATTTATCATCTTTATTAACATCAATTACTTCTTCTTCATAAATAATCGTAATATTTTTTTTCTTTATTTCATTCATTAATAAATCATAGATAGTTACTGCTTGATTAGACATAGGATAATAGTATCCATCTTTAATAGTACTAACAAGTCCTAAACCACATAAAAAATTCATTACTAATTCTTCACTTTCTAAATTTATTATTTTATTTATTAAATCTCTATTTTCCGTATAATATTTACTTAAATCTTGATTTTGATTCCAGTAATTACATCTACCATTACCCGTCATTAGTAATTTTTTACCACATTTATTATTTTTTTCTAAGATAGTAACTTCATTATTTTCGTTTTTTAAATTAATTGCTGTTACCATTCCGGATATTCCGCCACCTATTATACCTATATTCATAAAATCACCTAAAAAAATTATAACATAAAAAGAGCTATTTAGCTCTTAATTTTGCACCAGTTTTTTCAACTTCAACAATTATTTTATTAACTACTTCCATAACTTCTTCATCTGATAGGGTTTTAGTTACATCACTAAATGTTAAAGAATAAGCAATTGATTTTTCATCATCTTTAACATTAGGACCAGTATATACGTCAAATACATCTATTTCAGTTAATAATCTACTACCAGTTTTCTTAATTATTTTTTCTATTTCTTCAGATTTAACATCTTTATTAACAATGAAAGCTAAGTCTTTTTTTATTTCTGGATATTTTGAAGCTTCCTTATATTTTAATGGTTTTACTTGTTTTTCATATATTTTAGTTAATGATAGTTCTGTAATGAATACATTGTCTTTCATTATACTAGGATGAATTCTACCAATAATACCAATGACTTCTCTATCCAATAGTATTTTTGCACTCATACCTGGATGCATACCTTCTATAGTATCTACTTCTAAACTATAACGATTTTTAAAGCCTAGATAATTAAGTAAATTTTCAACAATTCCTTTAATTACATAGAAATCAGTTTCTATTTTATTATTTTGCCAAGTATTAGATACATAATTACCACTCATTAAGAAAGCAATTTTATGATCTTCTTTATATTCTTTATCATATGTTTTAGCTATTTCATAAATGTTAATATCACTAACTTTACGAGCTTTATTATATTCATAGGTATCTATTAAAGATGGTATCAATGATAATCTTAATGCTGCTCTATCTGCGGATATTGGATTTGGTAATTCTAATACTTCTTTATTATCATAATTAAATTTTATAGCTTGTTCTTTAGTAACTAAAGTATATGTTCTAACTTCCGTTAAGCCTAGTGAACGCAAACGTTTTGAAACACTTTTTCTTAAAGCTACATCACCAACATATGTGCCTCTTTTTGTTGCAATCATAGGAACTGTATCTTCTAAGTTATTATAACCATATAAACGTCCTATTTCTTCAGCTAAATCAGCTTTATTAGCTTCAACATCTAATCTACGTCTTGGAATAGTTATATGGAAAGTTTCACCTTTTAAAGTATATTTAAAGTCTAATTTATTTAGTTCTTCTTCTACATTCTTATTTGTCATATGCATTCCTAAAACATTATTTAGTTCTTCTGTTGTTACATCAATTGTTTTTGGAGTTTTATCTACTTTATCGTGTAGAACAACACCTTTTAAAACATCACCACTCGCATATTCTTCAAGTAAGGAACAACATCTATCCATGGCTTTAATAGTATATTCATAGTTTAATCCTTTACCATATCTTTTAGATGCTTCTGATTTTAAGTTTAAATAATTAGCTGTTTTTGTAATTGAGAAAGCATCAAAAATAGCTGCTTCAATAAAGATATTTTTGGTAGTTTCATCTACTTCTGTATTTTCTCCACCCATGACACCAGCAATACAAGTAGGCTTATTACCATCAGTAATAACAATATCCTTTGTAGTTAAAGTTCTTTCAACTCCATCTAAAGTAGTAATAGTTTCCTTATCTTTAGCGTCTCTAACGGTAACTTTATTACCTAATTTATCCGCATCAAAGAAATGCGTTGGTTGACCATATTCTAACATAACAAAGTTAGATATATCAACGACATTATTAATTGGTCTCATACCAGCGGCAATTAACCTTTTTTGAATCCATTTAGGTGATTCACCTATCTTTACATTACGAACCATTTTTCCTAAATAAAATGGACATCTCTCAGTTTCAACATTAAGTTTAATATAATTATTAATATCATCATTAGTTTCTTTATATAAGGCATCTGGATATTTAACTTTTTTACCTAAAATAGTTCCTATTTCGTAGGCAAAACCAATATGATAATAACAGTCATTATTACGATGTTTATGAACATCTAATTCATATAAAGTATCTTCTACATCTAAATATTCTAAGGCATCTTTACCAATAGGTGCATCACTTGGTAATTCATGAATTCCTTTATTATAGTTTTCTTCAGTTTTTTCTTCTAAGCCTAATTCAAATAAAGCACATATCATACCATTAGATTCTTCACCTCTAATTTTACCGGCTTTTATTTCAAAATCACCTGGTAAAACAGCTCCTGGTAAGGCAACAATTACTTTTAGTCCTTTTCTTACATTAGGAGCACCACATACTATTTGAATAGTTTTATCACCAACATTTACTTGGCAAAGGTGCAAATGATCAGAGTCAGGATGATCAGTACATTCAACAACTTCACCAATTACTAAGTTATCAATATGGTTTGAAATTACGGCTTCAACATTAATACCAGCTTTAGTTATCTTAGTAGCTAATTCTTTTAAGTCTTCGCCTTCTAAATCAATATAATCTTTTACCCAATTTAAAGATATCATTATTCATTCTCCTTTCTATCGAATGTTTTTGTCTCTCTTAAATCAACATTATAGAAAGTTCTTATATCGTTTATGCCATATTTAAGCATCGCACATCTTTCAGCACCAAAGCCAAAAGCAAAGCCACTCCATATATCAGGATCATAACCACAACCTCTTAAAACATCATAGTTAACAACACCAGCTCCACCAATCGTAATCCAGCCAGTTTTTTTACAAATGTTACATCCATCACCTTTACAGTTAAAACAAGATATATCCATTTCTACTGATGGTTCAGTAAATTGATAATAACTAGGTCTAAAACGAGTAATTGTGTCTTCACCAAATAGTTTTTTACAAATTATTGTTACAGTACCTTTTAAGTCTGATAATTTAATGTTTTTATCAACTAATAGTCCTTCAATTTGTGTGAATTGATGTGAGTGAGTTGCATCATCATCGTCTCTTCTATATGCTTTACCAGGACATATAATTCTAACTGGTTCATTACCTCCCTTAGCAAGCATTGTTCTTGCTTGAACTGGAGATGTATGTGATCTAAGTAATAATTCATCACCTTTTACATAGAAAGTATCTTGTGCATCACGTGCTGGATGTCCTTTAGGTAATCCTAATAATTCAAAGTTATATTTATCTTCTTCTATTTCTGGTCCATCAACAACATCATAACCCATTGACATAAATACTTCTTCAAAGTCTTCAATTACTTTTTCTAAAATACTAGGTGATCCTAAATCTACTTTAGTCGCTGGAAGAGATATATCAATTTTTTCACTTGCTAATTTCTTATTTAATTCAGCTTCTTTAATTTTAGCTAGTTTATTTTCTAAGGCATTAGTCATTTCAGTTCTTAACTCATTTAATTTCATTCCGTATTCTTTTTTTAGTGTTGGATCCATTGTACCCATTTTACTAGATAATTCACTAACTTTACCTTTTTTACCAAAATATAATACTTTAAAGTTATTATAACTATTTATATCAACCACATTTTCTAATTCTTTTTCCATTTCTTTTCTTAAGTTTTCCATAAATTCCTCCTTATATTTTTTTCTTTTTATGTAATTCATATAATATATTAAAAGTAATAAAATTATATATATATTTAGTTATTTTATCTTTTTTATTACTTTTAAATATTTGATGACGAACATTTTCAATTATGACAAAATCTTTACGACAATTTAAATTATCATAAACAAATTTACTTGATTTAATTGGTATAACATTATCTATACTACCATGCATAATTAGGGTTGGACATTTTATTTTTTTGATGTTTTCTTTATTATGTTCAGCCAAGCGATAATATTCAATCATTACTGATTTAGGAATTGTAAAAAATTTCTTTAAAGCTCCTTCAAAGCCAGTTCCTACTTCTTCATCAACATGATGAGTTAATATTTTAACTAAATCATCTTTATTTTGCTTAAAATTACCAAAGATAAAAGCACTTGATAGTAATACTAATTTATCTACTTCTTTATAACGAGAAGCTAGATTGACTGCTAAAATAGTTCCCATACTATGAGCAACAATTGTTACTTTTTTATGATGTTCTAATACTTTTTTTAATTCATTTTCTGATTTTTCTAGCCAATCTTTACCAGTAGCTTTAGTAACTGTATCATTTTCATGACCTGGTAATGTAAAAGAATATATTTCAATATTATGATATTTTTTCATTTGTTCTAAAAAATAAATATTATCTTCTTTTTTAGCAGATAAACCATGAATAAACAAAACAGCTTTTTTCATATCATCAACTCCTAAAAAAAAATCACATCCTGATAAGGACGTGATTTACGTGGTACCACCTTAATTTATACTCAATAACTATAACGCGTTACCGTACAGCTAGAAGGTGAATTCATAAAATCAAGATTATGTTTATTTTTCAGCATAACAATAAACTCTCTTTCTAATCTAACATTTACTACTATTTCTTCATTTTCGCCTTTAAATCACTAATATTATAGCACATTTAAATTATTTTTCAAACATTTATGATTTTTGAATACATTTATTTAAATCCGAATCCCAATTACCAGAGTTCTCCCGACAATCTTTTTCATTTTGTTTTTCAATATTATTTTCAATTATATTATTAATTTTTGGCATAAATAAGTAAAAATAAGCTATTATAGCACCAAAAGCAACTAATAATTCAATAGTTATAATTATACGATTTCTTTTAGTATTTTCTTTTCTTATTTTACCCTTCATTTCTAATTCTTGTTTTTTTAATTCAAATTGAATTGTATATTTATCGGATCCACATTTAATACATTTTGTATCTGATGTTGATATTTCATATCCACATATTGGACAATCTATTATTGCCATATAATCACCTACTATATATATTATACAATAAAAACAATTAGCCAGGCAATTGTTATTTTATTTTTTTTTCGTTTTACTAGAAAAATTAATTGTATTATAAATTTCTACCATACGTTTTTTTAAAATACGACCAGCAATTATTTCTTGATCGGTTAAGTATGGAGTAATTGATTGGACATCAACAATGTATGGCCTATTAAAGATATGATTATTTTCTTTTTCTAAATCATTATATATTTCATATTCATCATCAGTAAAGACTTCTTTAATAATTTTATTGTTTTTTAAAAGTCTTTTACCATGATTTTCTCCTTGACGATAGAATAAATAATATTCCTCGGTTTTATTTTCAATAATTCCGTATGTACTACCTAATTGTTTACAAACATAAATCCTACCAATAATTATACTATCTACATCATATGATTCATTCATATAGTTCCTCCTCCAAGGTGATTCTTATAACATACTTCTAATTATTGTTAAAAAATAAAAAAATGGATAAGTACATCCATTAATTACTAACTGGTGACCAGTACGAGATTCGAACTCGTGAATGCTGCCGTGAAAGGGCAGTGTGTTAAGCCACTTCACCAACTGGCCAAAAAAAATGGCGCCTGATGTAGGACTCGAACCTACGACCTATCGGTTAACAGCCGAGTGCTCTACCAACTGAGCTAATCAGGCGTGTCTTAATAAGACTACTTAATTATATAATATATTTTATTTTAATGCAATAGTTTTTATGAAAAAATGAATAAAAATGTAAAGAAAAAACAATATTTACTTATCCAAAAATATGTGCTAGAATGCATATAGATGAGTTAATACTCATAAAATAAAAAAGGGAATACCTAGATCCCCTATATTTAGGTTTTAGTACCAACTTATATAGTTGGTACTATTTTTATTAGCATAATCAAAATTATGATAATAAGGAGTAATATGATTAGAAAAAGGCATTGCTCTCTCTTAGTCATAATATCACCCCATTTCTCTTGCAAAAGAAAAAGGGAACAGTAACAGAACTAACTAAGTATTCCTAATAATATTATACCGGTTATATATCTATTAGATGATAAAAAAAGCGAGTATTATTTCGCTTTATTTTAATAATCACAAGATTTAGGAGTTCTAGGAAATGGAATAACATCTCTGATATTTTCTACCCCAGTTAAATAGATAAGTAATCTTTCAAACCCCATTCCAAATCCAGAATGAACACATCCACCATATTTCCTTAAATTAATAAACCAATCTACTGGTTCAGTATCAACATTTAATTCTTTACATCTATTAATTAGTTTATCATAATCTTCTTCCCTTTGTGATCCACCCATTAATTCACCAGCACCTGGTACTTCTAAATCAACAGCCGCAACTGTTTTATTATCACTATTTAATTTCATATACCAAGCTTTTATATCTTTAGGCCAATCAGTAATAAATACTGGACCATTAAAGTATTCAGTAATATATTTTTCATGTTCTTTAGCAATATCACTATCATAATCAGGAATAAATTCCCATTTAATATCAGCTTTCTTTAAAATATCGATAACTTCATGATGGGTAATTCTCGTAAATTTAGAATTAACTAATTTATTTAATTTTTCTAATAATCCTTTTTCAACAAATTGATCTAAAAATTCTAATTCATCATTACATCTATCTAAAACATATTGAACCACAAATTTTAGCATTTCTTCTTCAATATCCATTAAACCTTCTAAATCACAAAAAGCTATTTCTGGTTCAATCATCCAAAATTCATTAGCATGAGTTTTCGTATTTGAGTTTTCCGTTCTAAATGTTGGACCAAAAGTATAAATATTATTAAATGCCATTGCAAAAGCTTCACCATGTAATTGACCAGTACCAGTTACATAAGCTTTTTTACCAAATAAATCTTTCTTATAATCTACTTCACCATCTACTTTAGGAATATTATTCATATCAAAAGTAGTTATTTTAAACATTTGATCTGATCCTTCACAGTCAGTAGTAGTAATTAAAGGTGTATGAACATATAAATAATTACGATCTTGAAAATAAGTATGAATTGCATGAGCTGCTACACTTCTAACTCTAAATACTGCTTGAAATAAATTAGTTCTAGGTCGTAAATAAGCTATTTCTCTTAAATATTCTCTTGTATGTCTTTTTGGTTGCAAAGGATATTCTGGACTACAATCACCTTCTAAAGTAATTTCTAAAGCTTTAATTTCATAGTCTTGTCCACTACCCTCTGACTTAACTAGATTACCTCTTACTTTAATAGCGGAACCATAATTAAGACTTTGAATATTATTAAAATCAGCTAAATCATTGGTATAAACTATTTGTAAATGTTTAAAACAAGTACCATCGGAAAAATCAATAAAGCCAAAATTAGCTTGTTTACGATGGTTTCTAATCCATCCTTTTAATTCTATTTCTTTATCTAAATAACTATTTATATCTTTATATAAATCTACTAATTTCATATGTTACCTCTTTTCTATTTCTTCAATCATTTTACTTCTTGCGATACTAGGATTAGCTGTACCTTTAGTCTTTTTCATAACTTGACCAACTAAGTAATCAACAATGTTGTCCCTGCCACTTTTATAAGTTTGAATAGCGCTAGGATTTTCTTCTAATACTTCATTAATAATATTTAATATTTCATCAACGTTAGTTGTTTGTTTAATATTCTTTTCTTTAATAATCACTAATGGATTAGTATTATTTTCTAAAGATTCTGTTAATACTTCTTTAGCTTGTTTAGTTGATATTTCATTTTTATTAACTAATTTTATTAAATCAGCTAACATAGTTGGTTTTATAAATAAATCTTTTATTTCTAAATTAAGTTTATTTAAATGTCCTAAAATAACGCTAGTTATCCAATTAGAAGTAATTTTAGGATCAACATCATATTTTAATGTTTCTTCATAATAATCAGATATTTCTTTATCTTTAACTAAGATAGTTGCATCATAGTTTGATAAACCATATTCTTTAATATATCTACTTTTTCTTTCGTTAGCTAAAGATGGAATACTATTTTTAATTTCTTCTAACCAATCTTTATCTAGCTTTATTTTTGGTATATTTGGTTCAACAAAGTATTTATAATCAATTGCATCTACTTTAGAACGCATTCTTTTAGTTATTCCCTCATCTTCAACCCATCTTCTAGTTTCTTGTTCTATTTCATTTATTTTACCAGCATTTGCTAAATCCATTTGCCTTTTAATTTCGTAGTTTATTGCATCTTTAACCCCACTAAAAGAGTTAACATTTTTAATTTCTACTTTTACACCATAGTTTTCTACTATTTCTTCTTTATCAATTGGCATAATCGATATATTAACATCACATCTTACTTGACCTTTTTTACTATCTGCTTCAGAAATACCGGCATATCTATAAATACTTCGCATTGTTTCTAAGAAAGCAACGGCTTCATCCGCACTATGAAAACATGGTTCAGTTACTAATTCAAGCAAAGGAACACCTGCTCGATTATAATCAATACAAGAAAATGTACTATAGTGATCAGTACTAGCGGAATCTTCTTCTAAGTGAATATTATTTATTTTAGCAATTTTAAATTCACCATTTAGATCATATTCTAGTTCACCATATATACCAATTGGACAAGGTTTTGTTTCTTGGGTAATTTGGTATCCTTTTGGTAAATCAGGATAATAATAATTTTTTCTCTCAAAATAAATATAATCTGGTTGTTTACAATTTAAAATAATACTCGCCATTAAAGCTTTTTTAACGGCTTCTTTATTAACTACTGGAAGTGTACCAGGAAATCCCATATCAACTGGTCTTATATTACTATTTGGTATATCACTAAATGAATTTTTTGCTCGTGAAAATACTTTAGTATTTGTAGTACTTATTTCACAATGCATTTCAAGACCAATTATTGCTTTATATTCCATATTTACACCTCCTTAGTTTGATTTTTATAAGGCATTAAGCTTTCTATTTTGTTAGCAATTGATAATACATTTATATCATCATAACAATTACCAGTAATATTTAAACCAACTGGTAAATCATTTATAAATCCATCAGGAATAGTTATTGATGGAAAACCACCAAAGTTAGCTACTTGTAAGTGTTCTTCTAAAACACTAGTATTATTATCTAAGGTGTCATCATTAAAGTCTAGTTTTTTTGCTGGTCCACTACCTACTGGCAAAATAACAGCATCATATGTTTTAAATAGTTTTTTCCATTCATCAACAATTAATCTTCTTACCCGACATGAATTATAGAAATAACGATCTTTATTTTCTGCTTGTAAAACATATGAGCCAATAACAAATCTTCTTTTAATTAATGAAGAAAAACCCTTTGTACGATAGTCTTTCATCATTTCAATATAATTGTTTCCTTCACCTCTTGGACCAAAAATAATACCAGTTAAATTAGACATATTAGATGTTGCTTCTGCACATGATATAACAACATATGTAGAAGCAATAGCATTTAATAGTTTTTGGTTAATTGATACTTCTTCAATTATAAATCCGTTATCACGACATTTATCAATAACGTGCATAAAGTTATTTAAGTGGGCTTTTAATTCATTAGATGCATTAGGATAATTATTTATATCACAAATTTCTTTAATATAACAAAGTTTTTTATTTTTAGTATCAACAAATTTAGTTAAATCAATATTACTTGAATCCCAAGATGTCATATCATTTTCATCAATTCCTTTCATACTATTTGTAACTATCGCAGCATCCATTACATTACGGGTTATTACCCCACAATGATCTAAACTAGATGCGAAAGGAAATAAGCCATATCTTGATATCATTCCATAGGTTGGTTTATAGCCTACTACACCACAATAAGCAGCTGGTTTTCTAATTGAATCACCTGTATCTGATCCAGTTGCAAAAGGATAAACACCACTTGCTACGGCACAAGCTGAACCAGCACTAGATCCCGCACACATTCTCGTTGTATCCCAAGGATTTTTTACAATTCCTGTATGACCTGTTGTCCCAGTTCCACCCATACCAAATTCATCCATGACAGTTTTATTTACGGGAATAGCTCCAGATGCTTCTAGATTTAAAATAGCAGTAGCAGTAAAGAAAGGAACATAATTTTTTAAAGTATTTGATGATCCGGTAGATAATATTCCTTTAGTTGAATAATTATCTTTAATACCATAAGGTATACCTGATAATAAAGAATCAGTTACTTCTCTTTCTTTTGCATCATCTAGAATAGTTACGAAAGCATTACATTTAGTTTGTAATTTTTGTGATTTTTCTAAAGATTCATTTATTAGTTCTTTAACAGTTACTTTATTGTTTTTTAAAGCTTCATGTATTTCCATAATACTTTTATCCATATATGCCATTATTCCACCACCTTTGGAACTTTAATTTCATCATTGATATGTGAATCACAATTATTTAATAATTCATCAATATCAACTGATTTTTCTACTTCATCTTCTTGAAATTTTGCTTCAAAATCATCTAAACAATGCGTCATTGGTTCTACTTGTTCTAAATTATCTATCTCATTTATTATATTGATATTTTTATCAATAATATCAAATTCATCTAAAACCATTTTATTTTCTTCTTCAGTTAAACCAATTAATAATTTATCAGCATAATCATTAACCATTTCCTTTGTAAACTTTGCCATAATATTCCTCCTATAAAAACAAAAAACAGTATAATCAAGGGACGAGATTTACCCGTGGTGCCACCCTAATTATCACTGTTTGTGAAACTTTATTTGATAACGCACTTTGTGCGGCTTTTAAGCAACTCAAGAGGGTTGTTCAAAATTACATAGATGTGTTAGCTTCCACCATACCTAACTCGCTTTCCATTAGAGGTAATTTTTACTTATTCTCTATCAATGTTTTTCTAAAATAAGTATATATAAAATATAGTTAAATGTCAACTTATTTTCTTTATTGCGATTTGTTTTTCAAAATTAGCAATGATTTTTTCTTTTTTAAAAAAAGATAATGGTAAATCATGAATATTATTTAAAAATAATTTATAATCATATTCTCTATCACGCTCAACTATAGCTAAACATTTTTTTACAAAATTAAGCATTTCAACATGAAATTCAGATGTTTTATTTGATGAAAGAAATCCTTGATATATTTCTTTAAAAAGTAATTCACAATAATCTGAATTAAAATCAATATCTAATAAATAAAATTCTTCATTAACTATATCAATTATTTCACTTATGATATTATCTGCCATAATACACCTTCCAATATACATAGATTATAGCATCTTTTTTGCTTTTGTCAAGAAAAAAAGGATAGTTTCAACTATCCATTTATACTTTTTTCATAAGCATTTTTAATTAATGTATCTTTAATATCTAATTTATATTTTTTACGAATATTAACTAGAGTATTTTGGTATAAATCAACATCACTATTTAGTTTTTCATCTACTAATGCTTTTTTGATTTCATCTTCTTTTTCTTTTAAAGATGGTTTTTCAGTAGCACTTACTCTTAAAATAACATGATATCCAAATTGTGATTTAACTGGTTCAGTTGTATATTCGTCATTTTTTAAAGCAGCAGTTGCTTTTAAGAATTCTTCATCTACATCACCATAAGTAAAGTTTTCAACTAATCCTTCGTTTTCTTTAGAACCTTCATCTTCAGAATAAGCATTTACTAAATCAGCCCAATTTTCACCATTAGCATATTTTTCAATAACTTCTAAAGCAGTTGCTCTTGCTTGATTTTCAGCTTCTTCTTTTTCTTCATCAGTCATTTCAGTTGTTGTATCTGGAATAATTAGAATATGTTTAGCTGTATAGCTACCATATATTTTTTCATTATAATATTTATTAATTTCATCTTTAGTTAAATTATTCATTATTGTTTTTTGAATAACTTTTTCAGTTTTAACAGTTACTGTATATTCATCGATTAAGGCATCTTCATTTTCATAACCATATTGAGATAATACAGTTTCCCATTCATAGCCAGATGATTCGTATTGTGATTTGATTTGTTGAATATAGTCTTTAGCTTCAGCTCTAGCTGCTTCTTTTTCTTCTTTAGATAATTCTTTATCAGCTATATCAGCATCAATTAATGAAACTAAAGTATCAACGCCATGTTTTGATTTTAAACTATCAAATAATTCCTCTGCTGTATATTCTTTACCATCAATACTTGCGACTACTTCTTGTCCATCTTTTAATTTAACTTTATGTCCCATAACAACTAAAATGATATTACCAACTAATAATAAACATAGAATTGCGATTAAAATATTAGTTGAATTTTCTTTCCAAAAATTATTTTCTTTTTTAGTAGTTTTTACTACTTCTACTTTTTTTTCCTTCTTAGGTGCTTCAACTTTTTTACTTACTTTTTTTGTTTGTTTTTTTTCTGCCATATATATCCTCCTTATACATAAATATAATATCAAAAATATTAAAAAAAAACAAGAAATTTATAAAATTTTAGTCATAAATCATCACAATTAGCAATTTTTACCATACAATAATGTGAAAAGAAATAAAAAGGAGGAATGCTTTATGTGTAATACTGGAGTATCTGGCGCTGCAATTGTATTAGTATTATTTATTCTTTTAATTATTATACTTGGGGCTTATATTTAAGTCTTATTAGGAGGTGAATAATATGTCATGCTCTAAATCTTGTAGTGAAAATAATGGCAATACAACTAATAATTTTGTATTTATTGTTATTTTATATATCTTACTTGCCATTGTTATTAAATCATTTATTTAAATTGGGATTTATTCCCTTTTTTTATTGGTTAAAAAAATTTTGTCAAAAATGCTTGCCAAAAGGCATAAAATATTATATAATTGAATAGTCGTATGGGCCTATAGCTCAGCTGGTTAGAGCGCACGCCTGATAAGCGTGAGGTCGATGGTTCAAGTCCATTTAGGCCCACCATTTTGATTATAAATAGTCATTGACTATTTTTTTTATTTATAGAATGTAAGGATATTAATGAGTAAAATAGTTGATTTTAATACTAAGAAAAAAGAACTTAGTTTAAGTAAAGAAGATTTATTAAATTTATATCTTTTATATGAAAATAAATGTGATGGATTTGTTGCGATTGATTTGGATGTATTTGAAAGATCAATAGCTATTCATAAAAAAAATAACCAATTTGCATTTTTACTTGATAATTTTGAAATTGAACATAGTGATGATAATGAAGAATTTGTTAACTTTCATGATGTCGTTAATAAAAATGAAATTATTCTATTAGGTAATACAATTTTGTTACTAGAAGATGAATATCTAAAACACTTTGAAAAACGTTATGATTTTTTTATCAAAATATATGGTAATTTATTATTTTATATTCATAATGATTTAAAATATGGAATTGGTAATTGGGAGATTATTTTTGAGCATAAACTTAATAAACATTAGACTAAAGATTAAAAATTTACCTTACTAAAAAAAGACTAATTAGTCTTTTTTATAAATTATTAATTGAATCCATACTATACCCTTTTTGGTATAGTTTATTTTTTATTTGGTAATCTAATTGATTGCCTTCGTATTTTTTAGATAGTTTTTTATATAAAATATCATAATCTTTTTTGATTAATTCTTCTTCATTTATTTTATAATTATCTAATACACTTAATATATCTTCTTTACTATATCCTAAATTAATTAAATAAGCTAACATTTTTTGTTTAAATATATATAATGGTTTTTTATTTAGCTTTATTTTTTTATCAATTATTTTTTTTAATCTTTCAGTTATTATTTCACTATTAAATATTTCTAATTCTTTATTAATTAAACTTTCTTCGATATTATGTTTTAATAAATCATTTTTTATTTTATCTGGTCCATCTAAAGTAAGAAGTATTTTATCATTAATATATGATTTTAAAAATAGTTGATCATTAATAAGTTTCTTATTTTTTAAATCATTTATTAAATTATCAATATCATTATATTCTTGTTTTTTTAAATACTCTCTTACTTCATATTCACTACGCATTTTAGTATTTATATATTTTAATACTTTATCATAGATATCATAATAATTATTTTCATTTATTATTTTTTCTAAAGTATCATTATCTATTTCTTTATGAAAAAGTAAGCCATACTTTAAAATAACTTCATCATAAGTTTTTATTTTATCTTTATTATCTAATTCTAATAAATATTTATTACCAGCTTTTTTAGTTATCTTTTCTATTTTCATGATATCACCATATTTATTATATCAAACATTTGTTTGATAATCAAGTTCTATATGTTTACACACATAAATAAGTAGCATTAAATATTCTATTATCACTACAATATTCCATAACAAGTTCATTACCTTCTTTACAAAGAATTATACCTATTGTTTTATCTTCTTCAATTGTTTTTATATTTTTATCAATATAATTCATGTAAAAGTAAATCTATATAGTTATATCTATCACCTATTTTTATTTTAAATTCATTATCAATAAAAGTAAAACCATTACCTAATTGTTTTAAAAAGGATGATATATCTTCTAGTATTAATCTTTGTAAAATATTCTCTGATATTATTTCATAATTCTTATTATTCCTAATTATTATCGGATCTTTTACTAAATCAGTTATACCAATATTTTTATTTTGTATTATTTTTTTCTTCGTTTTATTTGGCAATCTTTCATACTCATTTGACTTTATTATATATTCTAATTCTTTTACCGAAAGATTTCTTTCTATAGAAACATTTATATAATAATTAATTTTTTCAATACCGAAGCTAAATAATAATCTTACGTGACTCCAAGTTAATTGTGTCCACGCTGTGGACACTTTTTCATTACTAAATAATTTGTAAAATTGGCGCATTCTAAATAATGTTCTTTTATTATATTTTTTATTTACTTCAAGCACTAATTTATTTGAGTATTCACCTATTATATCAACACCATAATGTTTACCAGCTTCATTTAACAATCTTCCAATTTCAAAATAAGTTATAACTCTATTACGCTCTTTTGAGTAATCTTTTACCTTGTTATATATTTCATTATTAATTAATAATGTCTTAATATCATTATAATAATTCATATTTCCTCCTTTATAAAAGCAGATTATTCATCTGCTTTCTTACTACTTAAAAAAGTAACTTTTTCAGCTACTACTTCAACAATTTCTTTTCTTGTTTCTTCATCAATATCAATACTTCTTGACTGGATACGACCTTTGATACCTAGCAAATCACCTTTATGACAATATTCAGTAGTATTTTCAGCTACACCACGCCATAATATACATGAAATAAAATCAGTATCATAGACTCCATCAGCATTTTTATAATTACGTGGTACTGCTAGAGTAATATAAGTTCCTTTATTACCATTCTCAGTTGTAAAAAGCTCTGGATCTTTAGTTAACCTTCCAACCAATACTGTTTGATTTAACATGATATCCCTCCTTTCAAAATGAATATACCGAAATATTTAAAATAAAACAAACAACAGATTTTTAAAATTTGTATAACATATATATCCAAAAAATTAATATTTTTAATTAAAAACTAAAAAAGTAACTAAATATTTAGTTACTTTTATAAAATTATTAAAAATAAAAAAAGATTACTTTTTTATGAATAAAAAGCGATCTCTTCCTTGCATATCTTTTTCTATTATAATATCAGCATCATTAAAATATAATTTAGCATATTCTCTTAAAAAGTTTCCTTGAGTTTCCCCTATTTCAAAAGCTAATAAAAATTTATTTTTTAAATATTTTTTACTATTTTTAATAATTTCTTTATAATAATATAACCCATTATCATCAGCAAATAACGCTATTCTAGGTTCATTGTTTTTAACAATATCTTGTATTTCTTCATCTTCGCTAATGTATGGTGGATTACTAATTATACAATCATATTTTTTAGTTAATGGATCTAACAAATTACCTTTAATTAAATTAATGTCTAAATTATATTTATCAATATTTTTTTTAGCTACTTCTAATGCTTTAAGAGATATATCTACTGCATCTATATGACAATCTAACTCTTTTTTTAAAGCAATTGCGATACAACCAGATCCAGTTCCAATGTCTGCTATTTCGATTGGTGTTTCAAAATCTTTTAAATAAGAAATTGTCTTTTCTACCAATTCTTCTGTTTCAAAACGAGGTATTAAAGTGTTTTCGTTAACATCTAAAATATTACCATAAAAATCAACATTACCCATTACATATTGAATTGGCTTTTTTTCTTTAACTAAATCAACTTGCTTTTTAAATTCAGTTATTATATCATCACTTACTATATCATCTAAATGATTTAATAATTCTAAAGCATTTAAATTAAGTAAATTAGAAAGCAACATATTCACAAAATCAGAATGAATATACTTTTTTCCATAAATTATTAATTCTTCTACTTTCATCTTTTTTTCACTTTTACTTTAACTTTTTCAGGTTGTGTTTCATAATAGCTTAGATCAACATGAACAGGATTAGTAACTTCTTTTTTTATTTCTTCACACTTAGTAATATATTCGGTCCTATATTCTTTTTTAAGATTATTTACCTCTTTTTGGCGTTGTTTTTCAATTTTAAAAATATTTTTGGGAAAATCATATTCCTTATACTCTTCTTTAAATTTACGAATATTTTTATTAAAATCACCTGTTGCCATTATTGATGGCGCTACTACTAAAGTAGTAGTAATTGCTAAAATTTTAATTATAGTCAAATAAATATGATTATAAGCAGCAACATTATGATAATTAGCTATCAAAATGATAGATGGAATAGCAAATAATGCCGTATATTTTATTAAGTTAATAGTCGTGATTCTTTCATATTCAATATACATGTCATCTAATTTTTCTATTTCTTCTTTTTTCATATTAAAACCTCCCTATTTATTAATCAATAGTAAAATACTAGTTAACAGCATAAATACAATACTAGGTAACGAAACATAGATTTTTTTGCCTTTAACTTTCATTAATTTAAACAATATTCCATTAAATAAAGTTACAATAAATACAATAATGAACAATACTAATAAATCAATATTACTACTATAATTATTAGTAATACTTGTATTCATATATCCCGTAAGTATTTTACTAATTAAAAAACTATATATAATATTTAAAGGAATTGTTACCGTTAAATACTTTTTCATTATTCACCTCGTAATTTACGATTTTGATCTTCGGTAATTAAAGCATCAATTACTTTATCAATATCACCATTCATAATTCTATCTAATGTATTTAGAGTGAAACCAATACGATGGTCTGTTACTCTATTCTGTGGATAGTTATACGTTCTAATTTTTTCGGAACGGTCACCAGTTCCTATTTTACTTCTTCTTTCCGCACCAACTTTTTCTTGTTCTTGCTGTAGATAGTAATCATATACTCGAGTTGTTAATAATTTAATAGCTTTTTCTTTATTTTTAATTTGACTTCTTTCCGTTTGTTGGTAAACAACAATGCCAGTTGGAATATGAGTTAATCTAACTGCTGAATCAGTAGTATTAACTCCTTGACCACCACAACCACTACTACGAGTTATATCAATACGGACATCATTCATATCTAATTCAAAATCAACTTCTTCAGCTTCTGGCATTACTAATACCGTTGCAGTTGAAGTATGAACTCTACCTTGAGTTTCGGTTACTGGTACTCTTTGTACTCGATGAGCGCCTGATTCATATTTTAATTTTGAATATACATTTTCACCTTTAACCATAAAACTAATTAAAGAATAGCCGCCAGCCTCAGAATGTTCTTCATCAATTACTTCAATTTGCCATCCTTCTTTTTCAGCTAATTTCTTATACATTTCAAATAAGTCACCAGCAAATATATTACCTTCATCACCACCGGCGGCTCCTCTAATTTCAACTAAAACGTTTTTTCCATCATTAGGATCTTTTGGTAATAATAAGATTTCTAATTCACTATCAAGGTTTTTCTTATTTTCTTCTAAAGAAGCTAATTCTTCTTTTGCCATAGCGCCTATTTCTGGATCTTTAACCATTTCTTTAGCGTCTTCTATATCATTTAATACTTTTTTGTATTCTTGATATTTATTATAAACTTCTTTTAAACTAGCTTGTTCTTTCGTTAAACGTAAGGTTTCTTTAATATTACTAATTACTTCTGGTTTCATTAATTCTTCATTTAATTCATTATAACGTTTTTCTATTGTTTCTAATCTTTCAAGCATATTTTCACCTTTTCTGTAATCATTTAAGATTATACTATAATTATATGATAAAAGCAATAAAAAAAAGACATGAGTCTTTTTTAAACTAACAAGTATAAATAACCTACATATAATAAGCCAAGTAAACTAACAACCATTGAAAGAAGAATTGGTTCAATATAACCTAGTTCAATTTCTTTATTAGCAAAAGCTGGTTTTGATTTAGTCAAAACTTTACTATTACTCATACCAGTCGCAATTTCATTTTCAAATTTTTCTTTAATTAATTTTGCTTGTTCACTAGTTATTACTCCGTATTCAATATCACGTTCTAATAATTCTGGGAAACGGCGATAATCTTCTAATTGAAAATCAGAAAGGCCAATCACTTTTTCTTTATCTTCTGCAAACATATCTTCAACATCATCTAATTCTGTTTTATGATATATACCAAGAATTGTATCAATTTCCATTCTTAAGTTATCTTCTGGTACTTTAGTCCCTAAAATATATTGATTTAATAAACTTGCTGGATTACTTATTGTACGCATTAGTTCATTTACTTTTTCATCAACTTTAACTGGTTCAATACGACCATAAGCAATTTCATTTTTCATCTTACTAATAAACATTAAAAGGACTTTTTTATAAAGTTCATTTTGAATATTATATTCTGTTCCAAAAGCTTCATCCAAACTAGTTATTGTTTGATAACCTAAAATAATATTTTTAATCGTTGTATTCATATTATCACCTACTATAATTATAACCAAAAAAGTAAATTTTTACAATAAAAAAGTAATGACTTTACACATTACTTTCATTATTTTCTACTACAATAGGTTTATATTGACTAGTTACCTTATATGGTGAATTTAAAGAACCTACTTGATCTTCAATATCACTACCAGTTTGGTATACACTAACAGGTACTTTTATAACTGGATATAAGTTATATGTAGCAGTTGCTGGATTTTCTAAAGCAATAGCGCCATTAGAATTTATATACCATATTCTATTACCATCAGTATTCATTGTCCAAGCACTATTTCCATTAAACATTTCATATAAATAATTATTGTTTTTACAACTTGAATCAAAGATATTATTACTACATTCTGATGAAGCAACTGCATAATCAAAGATTGATAATAAACCAATATTTTTATTAATTGTTGTTGCCATTAAAGCACTTTCTACATCAGCTAAAGTTGTTAAGCTACTATCAACAATACCGTTATACCAAGTTTTAGCAACTAAAGCATTATTTAAATTAAAAGTACTAAATTGATCTACTTCAGCGTAATTAATTTTTCCTTCAGAAGACCATATAGCTGGATTACTTGAACCAATTAATTTCATTGTATAATCATCTTTACTAATACTTAATATTCGCCAAGTATGTCCGGCATATTCAACGTAATTACGAATTGGTGACTCGGAATTATTATCAGTTCCACGGAATACGTATTCACCATCCAAATCATATAATCCTGGTGTTGTTTCACCATCTACTTTTAAATCATTATTATCAATTAAAGTTTGGAAAAATGGTTCTTTTGCGTGACTTCTATCCGCACTATTTAAAGCACTTGTATAAACAATATATGCATCACTATCATTTGGAGTAAAGTTTCCTTTACAATCTATTTCATTATATTCATATGTGTATTGTTTACTATCAAAGTCATATCTAATTAAAACACAGCCTTCCATTTCTTCTTTGGTTTCTGGATTTAATAAGACATCTTTATCCAAAAAATTAGTATCTTGCAAATATTCAATTGAAACATAGATATCATTAATGTGATATTTATCTAAACTATTTAAGTTAGATAAAGCCCATTTTTTAGCCGCTCCCTCGATATCCTTAATTTGAACTTTTGTTAATTCTTCCTTTGATTTATTTATGTTATCTAATACAATTGGGAAAACAATTCCTGATACAACCGCAATTATAACGATAACACATAATAATTCTACTAATGTAAATCCTTTATTTTTCATTTATGTATACCTCCTATTATAATTATACCAAACTATTTATTCTTCGTAAACTTCTTCTTCTAAAGAGTCTTCTATTGGTTCTTCTATCTTTGGAGTTAGACGATCTTCTAGTTGTAAAGTTACAACTAATTCTTTAGTAACTGGTGTTTCATATGGACAACTTTGTGTTACTACATATCCTGTTCCTTTTATTTCATATTTAACATTTAACATTTTAAATAAGTTAATCGCATCTATTTTACTCCAACCAGTTAAATTAGGTATTTTATAATCATTACTATTTGTAAGTAATATTATTTTATCTCCTTGCGCTAAGGAAGTTCCTTTTTTGACTGATTGCTTAGTTATTTTATTACCTGATCCAATAATAATTGGTACTATACCATTATTATTTAGTTCTTCAATAACTTTATCTTTATCTTTACTTAAGTATGATTTTACTTTATAAGTTTCTATTTTCTTTTCCGTTATATCAGTAAACATATTACGATATTTACTAATACTTTGAATTATTTCTTTAGTTGTTGTATATAATCCTCTTGAGTTACCCCAGGTAGGTTTTTTCATCGCGGCATATATAATAATTTCAGGATTATCTTTTGGATACATACCAGCAAATGAATAAATATACAAGTTATCACCATATAAATATCCATAAGTAGGATCATATATTTGACCAGTTCCGGTTTTACCAATAATATCAAAGCCATCAATACGATAGATATAACCAGTATTACCTTCATCTGTACCATGAATAACGTTATACATTAATTCCTTCATTTTATCAACAGTTGATGTTTTAATTAATTGTTCACTTTCTTCTACTTTTCTTTCATATTCGACTTCGCCAGTTGTTCCATTAACTATTTTACTAATAATATGTGGTTTTAACATTTTACCATTATTAGATATTAAAGTTAATGCTTGAAGTTGTTGGGCTACTGTTGTTGTAATACCTTGACCATATCCAGCAGTAGCATATTCAATATCATAACGATAATCAATTTTACCAGTTGATTCACCAGCAAGTTCAATACCAGTTTTTTGACCGAAGCCATATTTCTTTAAGCAATCTTTTAGTTGTTGTTTATTTAAATGATTCATTAGTAAATTAACTACACCAACATTGCTTGAATATTCATAACCTTTATCGTAAGTTAATTCACCCCAACCATAACCATTATTCCAATCATTAATTGTATACTCACCAATTGTATAAGAACCTGATTGATATGTTAAGTTACCATTATAAACATTATTTTCTAAAGCACACATATATGTATATGTTTTCATAGTTGATCCTGGTTCATAGGTAAAGGTTACTAAAGGATTTTCATAGTTAGTTATATTTTTAATATTTGGATCAAATGATGGTGTTGATGAAAATCCTAAAATATCTCCTGTTTTTGCATCCATTACGGCAAATAAGGTCCATTCTGGATGGAATTCATCTTCTAATTTTTTAACACCACTTTCAACAAATCTTTGAATATTAGAATCTAAAGTTAAATAAACATCACTACCATTTTCAGCATCTACTCTTACTTCATTAGTACCAACTATTTTATAACCATATCTACTTTGTTGATATTCTAAATATCCATCAACACCTTTAAGTTTATTATTATAAAAAGCTTCAATTCCTAATTCACCAACTATTTCTTTACTAGTTACTTTTTCATCATCATCATTATATTCTTCTACTTCTTTAGTTTTTGCATAACCAATAATATAAGAGGCAAAATCACCATTAGGATAATATCTTTTTTGACTTTCTGTAAAACTAATACCTGGTAAACCTAACGCTAAGATTTCATCTTTTTTTAGTTCAGTTAAACCACTACCATAGTTACCTAATTCTACTTGATAAGCATCTTTTTTTAATTGCTTCAATATATAATCCTCTGGAGCATTTAATACTTCGGCTAATTTTTTAGCGGTTTCATTTACATCTTTTACGTAGTTTTCACCATTATAAACTTTACTTTTTTCTAATGAAACTATCAATGTATAAGAACTAACATTTAAGGCTAAGACATTTCCACCAACATCATATATATTTCCTCTTTTAGCTCGAATAGTTCTTTTAACCGTATTTCGATTAGCAGCAAATTGTTTAATATTTATTCCGTCTATATTAGGTGATAAAGAAAGATAAGCAAATCTAATATATAACAAAAAAAGACAAATGAAAAAGATAAAGAATAAAAAATTGGATACATTTAATCTTTTCTTTTTTCTTGCCTTCATAATAACACCTCATTAGTCGTTTATAATTATTATATTATCATTATTATACGCCAATCCCATTTCAGATACAATATCTTTTACTTTATCAAATGATGTTAATTCATTTACTTTCATTGTTAATGATTCATTTTTCTTTTCTTGTGATTCAATATCATATTTTGCTTGTTCAACACTCATACTTAAATTAGTGATATTAGCACCAATAAATATTTTGGTTACAACTATGCCTAAAGAGCACATAAAAGCTAATGTATATAACATTTTTTCGCCCTTAGTTAAACGGGCTTTTCTTCTAGCCATAGTCTTACCTCCTATTTTATTTTTTCAATTACTCTTAATTTCGCACTACGAGCACGATTATTTTTTAGTATTTCGTCGTTGGTTGGTTCTAATACTTTTACTACTTTATAATGTGGTAAATATTCATCAGGTATAACTGGTAGTTTTTTTAAAGTATCATCTATATTTGTTACTTCATTAAATATTTTTTTACATATTTTATCTTCTAATGAATGAAATGTTATAACACATATTCTTCCATTTATAGATAATAAATCTAATGCATCTTTTAAAGCGCGTTCAAAAACCTCCAACTCATTATTAACTTCAATGCGTAATGCTTGAAACACTTTACGAGCAGGATGTTTTTCTCTTTTGTACTTTTCTGGCACATTGTTTTTGATTATTTCAACTAATTCTAAAGTTGTTTCTATTTCTTTTGTTTCACGGTATTTAATAATTCCTTCCGCAATACTTCTAGCATATTTTTCTTCACCATATTTGAAAAAAATATTAGCTAATTCTTCTTTAGAATAGTTATTAACGATATCTTTAGCAGTTAATTTAGATTCAGTATCCATACGCATATCTAAAGGACTATCATTATGAAAACTAAATCCACGGTAATCTTCATCTAATTGCGGACTAGATACTCCTAAATCAAATAAGATACCATCTACTTTTTCGATGTTTTTTTCTTTTAGTTTATCTTTCATATTAACAAAGTTACTATAAATTATTTCATAATTATTACCAATTTTATCAAGTTTTTGTTTACTATTATTTATAGCTTCTTTGTCTTGATCAAAGGCGAATAAAAACCCCTTTTTTATTCTTTTTAGAATTTCACTACTATGTCCAGCGTATCCTAAAGTTGCATCAACAATAATACTATTATCTTTTAAATTTAAGTATTCTATGCATTCATTTAATAGAACCGAGATATGCATTAGATTTGAACCTCAAATAATTTATCAGCAACTTCGGTTATTGTTTTTTCATTGGTTATAATAAAGTTATCCCAATTATCTTTATCCCAAACTTCTAACCTTTCGTTAACACCGATAATGACACAGTCTTTTTTTAAATTAGCATAACTGATAAGTGAGTTAGCAATATTAATTCGTCCTTGTTTATCAAACTCATTTACAGTAGCTCCTGACAAGAAGAATCTCATAAAGTTACGGGCATCTTTAGTGTTAGGTAATTCACGATATTTACTTATAACATTTTCCCATTCATTTTTTGGATAAATAAATAAGCAGTTATCTAATCCACGAGTAACAATAAAATTTGTTCCTAGTTGTTCTCTGATTTTAGCAGGAATTGTTAATCTTCCTTTATCATCAATTGTATGATTGTATTCTCCCATGAACATATTTATCACCCACTTTACCCCACTTTTTTCCACTGTCTACCACTATTCTACTCTTTTTAATATATCTTGTAAAGATATTTTTTATAAATTTTACACTTTTTTTATAAAAAAAAGAACTATTTCTAGTTCTCAAACATTTCAAAGTACTCTCCAGAGTCCAAATATAGAATTCCTTTCTTATTTTCAAATGTTTTAATTATATCAACATAGTTATTTAATGTTTCAATTTTTTCTAATGTTATGTAAACATAATTACCATCATTCATATAGAATAAGAATCTTTCTGTATCTACATCATTTGGATCATATTTAATTTCAGAAACACGATCTATTATATCACGATTAAGCAATTTCATTTTTTCAATGAATAATTTATATGTGTCTTCCGTAACATGGTTAATTAAAGTTGGAACATTTTGAATATCAGATGTTCGTCCATCATCCATAATTGTTTTTTTAAGTTCACTATTATAAAATAATCCATAGTTTTCTTCTATTTCAATATATACTTTACGAAAGTTCTTTTTTACTGTTGCTTTTTTAATATTTATGTCTTTTGTTAGTTTTTTTTCTACTTGATAATTAGTAAAGCTTAATACTGATGGATAATCTCTTAAACCAGAAATGTCAATTATTTCTTGATCAGTTAAGATACTATTACCTTTTACATAAATATTTCTAATTGGGATTTTTACATAAGTAAAAAATAAGTATATTATTAAGAAAATAATTATAAAAAAGATAATTAGTCTGCCATAACGGATACGGACTTTTTTTCCTTTTTTACCATGTTTTGATACATAATTATTGGTTGGTTTTATTGTTTTTTTAGTTGCCTTTTTTTTAGCAACTTTTTTTGAACTCTTTTTCATATTATTCCTTACCTTACTATTTCTTGTTCTAAGATTAAATCAATATTATATTTTCTTTTAATTTCTTCTTTTATTTCCGTAATTAGTTTAATGATATCTTCTCCTTTAGCATGACCAATGTTAATAATAAAATTAGCATGTTTTTCAGATACTTGAGCACCATTTATAATTTTACCTTTATAACCAATATCTTCAATTAGTTTACCAGCAAAATTATCAGGAGGATTTCTAAATACACTACCAGCTGATGGAAATTCTAATGGTTGAGCCATTAATCTTCTTTTTTTTCTATCTTCAATTACTTCAATTATTTCTTTTTTATCACCATTTTTTAAGACAATACTAGCTTCTAAAACAATATAATCTGGGTTATGTTTAAAGAATGAATCACGATAGTGATATTGTAATTCTTTATTATACATTGTTTTTATTTCATAAGTTGGAGTTAAAACAACAACACTTTCGGTAATATAACCCATATCTGATTTATAAGCACCACTATTATTTATAATAGCGCCACCAATTGTTCCTGGAATACCAGTAGCAAACTCCATACCAGTTAAGCCCATTCTTGACACTTTTAAAGCCAAAGCCATAGTATTATACCCTGCTCCTACTTTAATTAAGGTATCGGTAATTTTTAATTCATTTAAATAATCTAGTTTAATTAAAACACCATCATAATTAGATTCAAATATTAAATTAGAACCACCACCAATTACTTTATATTTATGATTATTTTCTCTTAAATATTTTAGTAAATTAATTAAAGCATTTGTGTTTTCTGGATATACTAAAACACGAGCTTTACCATTTAATTTATATGATGTATATTTTTCTAGATTAACATTTTCTAATATTCTAAGATTTTTAATTTTTTTTATTTCATTTATCATAATCTACTCTACCTTTTATCGCTTCATATATTTTTGAAGCACTATCATTTATTTCAAATTTCTTTAAGTTTTCTTTTACAATATTAGGATTTTTGACTAATTCATCAATTTTATCAGTTAAGTTTTTACCATTTAAATCTTTTTCTTCTAGTAATAAAGCAGCATTTTCATTTACTAAATCCATAGCGTTTTTATATTGATGATTATTCGCAACATATGGACTTGGTATTAAAATAGTTGGAACATTTAAACTAATTATTTCTGATAAAGTTGATGCGCCAGCACGAGATACCATAACATCAGTTACTTTCATAACTCTAGTCATTTCGTTTATAAATGGTACTACTTTAACATTACTAGGATATTTTCGCTTACTATATTCTTCGTAGAATTTATCACCTGTTACATATAATACTTCATAATTTTTACCATCAAATGATTCCATTGCCTTATATAAAGCATTATTAGCTTTTACTGATCCTAAAGATCCCATAACAATTAATACTAGTTTTTTATCTTTATGAAGTCCTAAAGTGGTTTTATCAATAGCTTCTTTTTTAATTGCTT
Source organism: uncultured Bacilli bacterium (assembly GCA_905235045.1). Lineage (GTDB taxonomy): Bacteria > Bacillota_I > Bacilli_A > RF39 > UBA660 > CAJOJO01. The sequence goes on along the minus strand of CAJOJO010000004.1, from coordinate 4,565 downwards.
CCTCACTACAAGGATTACCGGTAAATATTGTTTTATCTTCAGGGAAATATTTAATTGATGATGGAAAACTAACCAAAATATTATCAGTATATTTAATTAAAAATTTATTTGATTTACCAGGAATACTATTTTGTTCATGAATAATTGTTTTATAGCCTAATTTTTTGGCACTGTAAATTACTGGTACTGTTACATATCCACCTACCCCAATAACTATATCAGGGTTAAATTCTTTAATTAATTTTTTACATTTTTTAATTCCTTTGATAATACAAGATATTGATTTAAAATTTCTAAATATTTTTGTTTTACTAAAACCATATATTTCTATTTGTTCAAAAGGAATATTATATTTTGGGACAATATCTTTTTCCATTCGGTTGTGAGTTCCAATATATAAAAATTCACTATTTGGTTCTTTTTCTTTTATTTTATTAATTATGGCTAAAGCAGGATAAATATGTCCACCTGTTCCACCAGCACTTATGACTACTTTCATATAATCACATCCTATTAAATATTATACCATATTATTATTTATTATGAAAAAAATAAAAAAGAAAGTTTACACTTCCTTTATTTTGTATTGGTGTGTTCAATATATTTATTATTTAGTGAATTAGAACTTGATAGTGCGATTTGGTTTGTAGCTTTTTCATAAGAGTTCCTAGCATCTTTAGCAACCTTACCACCTCTTTTGGCAACTTCTATATTTTCATCTAATCCTTGCGGCTTTTTAGTTTTAGCTATTTCACGGGTTGTTAATTCACCTAAGTCAGTTAAAAGAACTTCTATATCAGTCATATTATCTCTTAGTGACTCTTTTCTAATTTTTTTGAATCTTTTATATTCACCTGCTGTCATACCGGACCATTCTTTATATATTTCATTAGTTAGAATAGCGTATTCAGCATTACTATTAATACCATTTTCTTTCCAAGTTTTAGTTAGTTTTTTTCTATTTATAATAGCTTTTATTCTGGCTTCAATCCACTCTAATGAATAGCCTTTTTTTAAATAGAAATCTATCATTTGATCAATTCCTTTTGACGGATCAAATACTTCATCTACTTTTTGTTTACCTAATTTAGCTAACCATAGTTTAAATGGCTCAGCATTAGGACTAGGTACCGACTCAATAAGTCTAAATACTCCTTCTGTATCTAATGTATCAGTTAAATAATTCTTTCCGTCTTTAGGTGACTTCATTTTCAGTTGTCCGATTTTTTCGGACAACTCACTTCCTTCACTTCTTAGTTTCTTTTTTAGATCATTCCAATATTTTCTTGGCTCCTTTGGATTTGCTAAAGCATTTATAACATCAACTACACTAAAATAGTAATCTTCCTTTTCACTATCCCAGATGCTTCTAATTTCTTTTCCTTCAAATAAATTTGTTAAAGTTTCTAATTTGTTATTCATATTTTTTCTCCTTTCTTAAGTTTAGGTCAATATTTATATATTTTTCTTCCTTTCTAGATAAAAAACTAATAATTTTTTTATTATTTAAATTTACTTAATTTTTTTTGCAACTATTAATTTTTTATCTAATTTTTCAATACCGAGTACATTTTTATTTTTTGATAAAATACTAAGCTCTTTTCTTGCCGTAGTATTTAATCTTTCTAGTCTTTCACTTTGTTTTATATTATTCTCAATCATATTTGCATTTAAAACTTCTAAATTACTTAAAACAACTAGATGAAGAATATCTGCATAATCTCTAATATTACCTTCTAAATCAGGATTATTTTGTCTCCATTCCCCTGCTGTCATTCCAAATAGAGCAACATTTGTTACATCTGCTTCACTTGCATAAACAAATTGCTTTTGTTTTTCGGTAAGTTTAGGGGCTATGTTTTCTTTAATACTGTCAGTATGTATTCTATAATTAGTTTTAGATAAACTTCTTCTAACAGACCATTCTATTTTTTCTTGATAACTTTCATTATATTTTAATCTTTTAAATTCTTTTATTAAATATATTTTAAACAAATTATCAATCCAAGAAGCAAATTCTAAAGCAATATCAGAATGCGCAAATGTGCCAACACTATATTTACCTTTGCTATATGTCATTCCTATAGCATTTACTCTTGTACACCACTGACTTGGTGTCATTGTAAATGACTTTTTAGGTGCCTCACTTTTAATTAGGCCGAATTCCGCCGAATTAAATTTTTTATTACTTAATTCTTCCCATAAACCTAAAAATTCAATTGTATCATAATTACTTAACCACTTTTTTATTACATCTGATGGATCAGTTGGATTTTTATATCTTGCCAAATCAGTTAACGAAATATAATCTTCATCATTAATTCTCATCACCCTAATTTCATTTTCATTCACATTCATAATAGTTGTAATTTTATCATTCATATTTTTTCTCCTTTCTTAAGTTTAGGTCAATATTTATATATTTTTCCTCCTTTCCAGATAAAAAAAGAGCATACTTTAAAAAAGTATACTCCGCATCATGCATATTTCTATTTTGCCTTTAGAAATACACGTTATCGACCTCAATTGTCATAATAGATATCAGGCAAATTATCTAATACGCTTATATTATAACAAACAATTGTTTGTATTGCAATAATTTTAATAAAAAACTAACATTTCTGTTAGTTATTTTGCTCGATACCAATCAGTACCATAATTAAAATCTACTTTTAATGGGACAGATAATTGATAACAGTTCTCCATAATATCATCAGCTATTTTAGTAACTTTATCAAGCTCACTTTCTAAACAATCAAAAACTAATTCATCATGGACTTGCAAAATCATTTTTGATTTTATATTTTGTTTTTTAAATTCTTTATCAATTTCTACCATAGCTTTTTTAATTATATCCGCACTAGTTCCTTGAATAGGAGTATTTAAAGCTATTCTTTCGCCGCTCATTCTAATCATTTTATTTTTATTAGAAAGTTCGTCAATCGTTCTAATACGTCCCATTAAAGTTTTAACATAACCATTTAAATAGGCTTTATCAATTGTATCATTCATATATTCTTTAATACCAGGATATGTTTCATAATATTTATCAATAAAATCACTAGCTTCTTTAATACCAATACCTAAATTTTCAGATAAACCATATTTACTAATCCCGTAAATAATTCCAAAGTTAACTGCTTTCGCAATTCTTCGATCATTAGATGTAATTTCTTTTAAATCTTTTTTTAAGATATCAGAAGCTGTTTGACTATGAATATCAATATTGTTAATAAAAGCTTCTTTTAATGATTCAATATTTGCCATATGAGATAGAACTCTAAGTTCTACTTGTGAATAATCGCCACTTAAAATAACAGAATCTTTACTAGGTAAAAAAGCTTTACGAATCATTTTACCATACTCATTACGAATAGGAATATTTTGTAAATTTGGATCAATTGATGATAAACGTCCTGTTCTCGTTAATGTTTGAGTAAAAATTGTATGAATTTTACCATCTTCTAAAATATAGTTTTTTAAACCAATAATATAGGTAGTATATAACTTACTAACTGTTCGATACTCAATTATTTTTTCAATAATCGGATGATCATTTTTTAATTTTTCTAAAATATCAATACTTGTAGAATAACCTTTTTTATTTTTTTTACCATGATCTAATTCTAGTTTTTCAAATAAAACTTCTCCTAATTGTTTAGGACTAGCAATATTAAATTCACATCCGGCAAGTTCATATATTTCTTGTTCTACAGATTTCATTTTACTTTCAAATTCATGGCCCATATTATCTAATATAGTTGTATCAACATAAACACCAGTTATTTCCATATCACCTAAAGTATATGATAAAGGCATTTCTATTTCATTAAATAAATATGCTAAATCTTTTTCTTCTATTTTTTTAAGTAATAAATCTTTTGTTTCATAAATAAATTTAGATTTTAAACAAGCTAGTTTAGCGGTTTCTTCTAATGATTTTTCTTCATATAAATCTTTTGATTTATTTTTTAAATAAACAGTATCATAAAAAGGAATATCATAATTAAGAGTATTAGCTAAATAAGCAATATCATCTTTAATATTATATTCAAGTAAATAAGCCGCAATAAAAGCATCATAGTTAACACTAGAGCAATTAATTCCTAATCTATTTAAACTAACATATAATTTTTTTAAATCATAAGTATATTTAATATTTTCGTTAATTATTTTTTTATCTAATAAGTTAGCTGGAATATAAATATTTTCTTTACTATTAGATATCGCAACTCCTAGTATTTTAGCTGTATGATAATTATAACCTAAGATTTCTAAATAAATACTAGATGGTTCATCAATATTTACTTCATTTATATCTTTTATAATTTTATAATCAATATTTTTTTCTTCTTTTTTCATATTTTTTAAGAAAGAATAAAATTCTAAATCTTCATATAATTTAACTAAATTATTAGTATCAATTTCTAATACTTTAGCATCATTAATATTAATATCTATTGGGACATCTTTAATAATGGTAGCTAAATGATAACTCATATAAGCATTATCTTTATCAGTTAATAATTTTTCTTGTAATTTAGGTGATAATTCACTTATATGTT
>CAJOJO010000003.1 GCA_905235045.1 uncultured Bacilli bacterium | reverse complement strand
TGGAACTAATGGTTCTACTTTAAACATATCTGCATTAGTAAATTCTTGAACATATTCTGCAACATATTCAGTATTACCTTTATCAATATATCCTACAGAGTAATTCTCATCAGCTCTACTAAAATAAATTATTAAACTTTTCTTATCTTTCATTTTATCATCCTCCAATAAAATTATAACACAAAAAAGGAGAATTTTTATTCTCCTAATATCTTAATCTTATGATTAATTTTATAAGTTGTAATTTAATTTGATTCTATTATTGAAATATTTGTTACACCAATTTGTGCAGGATAACTTTCATTTATTCCACCAATATAAGTTATCGCTAATATTTGTCCTTCTTTATAACTTGCATTGTTCTTATTATCGATACGAAATCTATCAGAAGATTTTCTTTCTTCTTCATCTTCATTTGGTTCAACTATAATATAACCATTTTGAACTTCAATTACTTTAGCCTTAAAATGATGTTCCTCGTTATTATCTTTTTCTTCAGTATTTTTAATTTGATTATTAGTAGTTGAGTCATTTTCCTTTGTATAATTACCACAACCAGTTAATCCTATAACTAAAATGCCAATTAATAAAATACCTAATATTTGTTTTTTCATTACTAACCTCCTTACAATAATTTAAGAGAATTATCATTTAAATTATACCATATATTTTACTAATTTTTATATCAAGTTTTAAAATAATAAATGATTGCAATATTACTATTTTCAGAAATTCTTAATTCACAAGAATTTTATAGGTATTTTATTTTTAAAAAAATTGTTGTATAATTGATTTATCAAAAGAAAACATTTTGACTTACTTTGAAATTAGAACGCTCCATTGAGGAATATGTTCGAACTTTCCGAACATTTACGATAGATATCATCTCATATTGAGATGATTTTTTGTTTGTCGAACTTTCGCGTTTCAGCTTGAAAGTTAATAAAAAGTTATCCTTAAAAGAAAAAAGATAGTGTTTATAGCGATTAGTTAAATTAATAAAAAAAGAAAAAGATGATTACGAAATTGGTATAAATCATCTTATTTTTTTAAATTTAATATTTTTGCTTCCTCTTTTTTTATTCTTTCTTTTTCGCTTCTTGAATATCTTGTTGGTAACATAACTAATTTTTCAAATCTTTCTTGAAACATATCTTTTTCTTCTTTTCCCTGTTTTAACTTTATATCATCAATAATTTTTTGTTGCTCATCTAAATCTAATTTTTTAAATTCTTGATAAGACATAGGTAAAAATTGTTCTATTGTTCTAATTAAAGTTTCCTTATATGACTCTTTTGTTGACTTCTCCGCCATTGCTAATTCTCTATCATTTTGTTCCCTTAAGCAATCATCATAATGTTGGCTATGTTTTAAATACTGCTCGACAAGTTCTAAAGAATTAACTGTTGGATCTACTTCTTGATTTGTTTCTAATTTTCTTTTTGTAGTTTCTAATTGCATTTTAGTCGCACTTACTTTTTCTATTTGCTTTGTTAATTGTTGTTCATATTCATCACTATCACCATCATTTCTAAACTGTGGTAATTTTTCATCACCTAATTCATTATTAATTTTATTAAATGCTGATAATTGATTCTTTCTTTTGTTTAGTCCATAAATTGAACCTACAACCAATCCAATAACTCCTGGGGCAAACATTTCAAAGAAACTTGTATTTAATGGTAAGCCCATTGCATTAATTGCTATACCTGGAAAATTATAAATCATATAAGACATTAAGAACCCCAAACCACCACAAACAATAATATCAGAAAATCTTAGTAATTTATCTCTTACTCTCCAAAACCTTTCTGATAAAAACTTTTTAACGGATTTTTTTTCTAATTTTTCTTGTTCTTCCTCTAAAATGTTGGTAATATCAGAAACTTTTTGTTTTAAATCTTCATCTGGAATATCTTTTTCTTCCTTTTCACTTATAATATATCTTGAGGAATATGTCTTTAAAAATATTTGATTTGCTTCCAAATCATCATAAGTCTTTTTTATGGCTCTATTCTTATCTTGAAGTTTTGCTTTTTCTAAATCATATCTAGTATTTTCTTCAATTAATTCTTTTTCACTTTTTGCATTGCTTACTTCCTTTAATTCTTGTTTATATTTTTTCTTCTTATACAATATTTGTTGTCCTGTAATTCCAATTAATGCAGGAACTCCAATAGATAGTGGTTGAATCAATTCTAATGGAACTATATTAGATTTAGCAATTAGTGTCGTAGTAAACATAATTGCAATCCATGGTATCATTGCAAATACAGTGCTTAATTCAAATTTTCTATCAAAAGAATTAATTCTTGTAATCCACGATTTATAGTCCAAATCATTAATTTTTTGAACATTTTCATTATATTCTTGCTCTAATATTTCTTTAGTTTTATCTTCCATTAAGCAAACCTCCCTTTAATAACTAACAATATTATATCATTATTTAAATAAAATTTAAATAAATTTACTAAAGGTTGTTGAAAATAGTTAGTTTTATGGTATATTATTAGTAGTGAGTGATATTTATCATATCACTAGAGAAAGAGTTGTAGATATCTACGACACTCGCTCCATTTAAAAATAAAGAACCAATTAAGGTTCTTTTTTATTTATTTGTTGATTTAGTTTAAATTTATTATGTTTAGATAATGAATTATATAATTCAACATTATCAAAATTTTTATTATTGATTTGGTTTTTGTTATAATTATCTGGTAATTCATCAACAGGAATTCCACCTATTTTACCATTAACTATTTTTTTGGCATAAGTATAAGTATCCTTATTCTTAGAAAGATCCATTTTATTGATAATTTTTTTCATTTTTTCCGTATTAGCTTTCATATAAGAATCCCTTGATAATAATGTGTTTGTTATATCTTTTCCTGGTCCATATCCTTCTTTTTTCATACTCTCCACCAATAATATTATACCATAAAAATGATAAATTTTATAATTCTTTATTTAACATATTTCCATTACATAACTATTTAGTTTTTACTTTTTCTTTTATTGGACAATAACTAAGTTTAAATTTAGTAGCTTGATGAGTATTTACGCCAATATTACTTAAATCAATATCATAACTAATATTATTTTCTTCAAATATTTTAAATAATTTAGCAAAATCTAAATAAATATAACTATATTTATTAATTCTTTCTACTTGGCTAAATCCTAAGAAAAACTCTCTTTCATTAGTTTCTTTAACATATTGATATACAGCTATAAATCTTTCTTTATTGTTTAATATAAAATCAACTGGATTATTTAATTTTTTTGGTAAATCATCAAAATCACCATTAAATATTAGGTTTAATCTTAATGATTTACTTATTTCTTGATTTTTTAATTCTGCTTCAGATATTAAATTAACTATTTCATTTTCAGCAAATTTATTAGTATTTTCTTCCATTTGTTCATATAGTTCTAATGATTCATAGTCATATACTAATTTAGCACCACCAATTATAATTCTTGGTGAAACAAATAAATAATTCTTTTTTTTGCTTTCATTTATTTTATTTACTTTTTCCTCGATTGTCATTTTTTACTTTTCCCCCTAGCTTGAATATTTTTTTCTTTGTCTTTATTACTCATATCATAAATCACTTCTTCTCATTCCTTAGGAAATTCACTAGAAAAGTGATATGCATTTTCATTTATTGGATTATTAGTTCTAACATACTCCATAATTATAAACCTCCCAAATCACTATTATTATAACATAAATATAACAAAAAAGTTAGATATTTATCTAACTTTTACAAAATCTACATTAATACTACCAATTCCGCCTTTAATACTAATTTTATTAGAACCCTCACCATATGATGAATCATTAGAAAGTGATTTACCATCTACACTAATAGATCCAATTCCTTTATCAGTAGTAATTTTATAGTCATCTTGTTCACCAATTAATTTTATATTAACACTACCAATTCCTGATTCAATACTAGTTTTATCAAGTAATTTAGCAGTAATATTTACTTCACCGATTCCTAGTTCTAAATTAGTATTTGTTAAATGACCATTTTTGATTGTAAAGTCACCAACACCAGATTTAATATTAGCTTTTTTATTAACTATTAAATCATTAAAAGTAGCTTCCCCAACACCACTTGATATTTCTAGAATACCAGTTTGAATTGATGATTTTACTTTTAATCGCCCAACACCACTAATGAATGATACCGCATCAAATACCATTTCATCAGGTATAGTTACATTTACAGTACCATGTTCTTTTAATAATGAATGTTTCTTTTCCGTAATAATTAAAGAATTATTTTTTTTCTCAATTTGAACATATTTACTATCAGTTGTTGCGTTTAGTTTTTCACCTTTAACAATATTTACTTTAGCTACTTTAACGTTAATATCTAATATTTGTTTATTAGGATCTTTTTCTAGTTTTAATATTTCACTACTAACTTTGGTATTATTAATAACTCCATTAGTTAAAATATTAACGACTTGATATCCCACACTTATAATACTAAATATAATACTTATAGCAAAAGCTAAGGCAAAATATCTAATTACTTTATGCCAGGTATTCACTTAATATCTACTCCCCCAAATACAGCACTACCAGTAATATAGATAGTTTTTTTAGCTTCTTTTTTATATTTTTTCTTAGACTCTATACCACCAAAGATTGAACTTGTATTATCAATAACATTAACATCATCTGGTAATTTAATATCAATACCACCAAATGTTACAGCAACTCTGATAACTGTTTCATTTTTTAATTTTGCATTTCTTAAGTCTAATTTAATACCACCAAAAGTAGCAGTTAATTCCATATTTTCTACTTTACGATCAGTATAATCTAGGTTTTTACCACTAAAAGTAGCATAGTATTTATTATCTTCATTTATTTCTGAATCAACTGGTAATTTATTTTTACCAAATGAGCCTCCTAATAATAATTTTAATCCCCATAAAATTAAAATTACTGGTATAACAAATTTCCACATGTCAGAAAAATCAATTACATCATTACATGATAATAATAGTAATACTCCGATTATAATACCAATTATTGAACCAAATTTTTTTCTTTCTGTAAATAAGTTAATACTACATGGAACTATAATAAATAAAGTCCACCAACCATTAAAGAATATATCAATATCAGTGATTTCAGCTGCGTTTAAACATAGGATTATTCCCACAGCTATTAAGACTAATCCCCACATTATCTTTTCCATTTGTTTCATATAAATCCTTCTTTCTATATATTAAAAGACAGTATATGCTGTCTTAAAATACTCTTTTTCTTAAAATTGGAGGTAAATCAGAATCATCATCATCGTCATCAAAATTACTTACTAAGTCATCATTATCATAACTACGTTGTTCATCTTTATGATTTTCAAAACCAGTTGCGATAACAGTTACGATAATTTCGTCATTTAAGTTTTCATTAATAACAGCACCAAAAATAGTATTTATATCTGTATTAGCACTTTCTCTAATGACTTTAGCGGCTTCCTCAACTTCATATAAAGTTAAGTTTTCACCACCAGTAACATTAATAATTGCATCAGTAGCACCACTTATACTTGTTTCAAGTAATGGACTTGATACAGCTTGTTTAGCAGCTTCTGTTGCTCTATTTTCACCAACACCCATACCTATACCAATAAGTGCATTACCTCTTTTTTCCATAACTGCTTTAACATCAGCAAAGTCTAAGTTAATTAAACCAGCTACTGCTATTAAATCAGAAATAGATTGAACACCTCTTCTTAAAACATTATCTACTTCTTTAAATGATTCTAGTAATGGTGTTTGTTTATCAATAATTTCTCTTAATTTATCATTTGGTATAACAATTAAAGTATCAACATGCTTCTTAAGTTCTTCTAGACCTTCTAAAGCTTGTTCCATTCTTTTTTTACCTTCAAATGAGAATGGTTTTGTTACGATACCAACAGTTAAGGCACCCATATTTTGAGCAATATCAGCGATAACTGGTGCAGCACCAGTTCCGGTTCCACCACCCATACCACAAGTGATAAATACCATATCTGCGCCTTCTAATGCTGCTTCTAATTCTTCTTTTGATTCTAGTGCTGATTCTTTACCAATTTCAGGTTTTCCACCAGCTCCTAAACCACTTGTAAGTTCAGTACCAATTTGTATTTTTGTTGGTGCTTTAGAGTTGTTTAATACTTGTAAATCAGTATTGGCAACTATAAAATCAACACCTTGTACTCCTGATTCAATCATACGATTGACAGCGTTATTTCCTCCACCACCAACACCTATTACTTTTATTCTTGCTAATTGATCCATTTCTAATCCAAACATAATAATCCTCCCTATTCACTAAAGAAGTAACCAAATACTTTCCCTAGCATTGACTCATTTGAAACGTTCATAACACTTTTTTTGTTTTTTGATAATTCTTCCATATCATCACGTGAAATTAATGAAAATAATTTTCCTTTTAGTTTCTGTTTACTTATAAAATAAGCAATATTACCAACAGCAGCAGAATATTTATTATTTCTTAAACCAACTAATCTTATATCACCAACGATTGTTTTATCACCTAAAACATCTTCGGCAATTAAAGAAAAATTATTCATACTACTAGTTCCACCAGTAATTAGTATATAATCAACTTCACGATTTGTCAAAACATTTATTTCTTTTCTAGCTAAAACAAGTATTTCTTCTAATCTTGACATAGCTATTTCTGAAACTTCATATTGATTTATTTTAATATCTTCACCTAATTTATTAGTTAAATCATAATATTCACTTTTACTAGCATATTTTTTGTGTGCTAAAGCAAAATTTTCTTTAATCATACGGGCATCAGGTGGTGTTAATTTATAAATATATGATATATCATCATCAATATTTTTACCACCAACTCCTAACATTGAATTATTAACAATAATTCCTTTGTTATAAAGTGATATTGATGTTGTTTCATGACCTATATTTATAATTGCTCCTACCCCATTTTTAATAATTGGGTTTTTTACTGAGTTAACATCACCAACACTTGATAAAGTAAAGTCAACAACTTCCAAATTATTGTTTTCTAATAAACTAGCAACTGATAAAATGTTTTTCTTAGGTGTTAAAACCATAACTGCTCTAGTACTTAATTTATTTCCTTTTTGTCCTTTTGGATCTTTGATATTTTTAGTTTCATCAACTGTAAAATCAATTGGAATAACAGTTACCATTTCTTTGTTTCCTTTGTCTTTTTCTTTCATTGCTGCTTGAAATACTTTTACAATATCTTGACCAGTTATTTCTTCTTCTGGATCAAGATCAATACTTCCGTTAACAATTGCAAATTCAGAAAAATAATTAGGAACAGTAGCAATTACTTTTTTTATTTTAATTCCTAACATTTCTTCAACATCATTTAAGGCTTTTTTTAAGGCATCACTTGCTTTTTTGCCATCAACGATTAGACCCTTTTTTATTCCGTCAGATTTAACAGAAGATGCTGCTAATAAGTTTAATTTATTATTAAATAATTCACAAACAACTACTTTAATAGTATCAGAACCAATGTCAACACTTGTATAAACACGTTTCACAGAATCATCCCCTATAATCTATATACAATTATACTATAAATTCATTAAAAAAAAAAGCAAATTTTAAAAAAAATTGCTTTTAATTACTTAATTTAGATTTAATTCTACTACTTACATAAGACATATCAGCTTTACCTTTTAAAATTGGTGTTAAATAAGCCATTATTTTTCCCATATCTTTCATACTTTCTGGTTTTAATTCAGTAAAAGCTTTATCAATTTCGATATCTATTTCTTCATTAGATAATTGTTCTGGCATATATTTGTTTAGAATTTCAATTTCTGCTTGTGTTTTTTCTACTAAATCACTACGATTACCTTTTTCAAATTCAATAATTGATTCTTTTCTAGTTTTAATTTGTTTAGCAATTACATCAATTACTTCATCATCTGTTAATTCTCTTTTTTTATTAATTTCTTCTAAACTAATAGCACCTTTTACCATACGAATAACAGCTAATAATTCTTTATCTTGATTTTTCATTGCCGTTTTTAAATCATCCATTATTTGATTACGCATATAATCTTCCTTTCAATAAAAGAGCTTAACAGCTCTTAGTAATTTTCTCTTTGTCTTCTTTTTGAATTTTTAATAGCTTCTTTTTTAGCTAATCTTCTTTTTACGCCAGGTTTCATATAACCTTCTTGTCTTTCACGAATTTTTTTTGAGGAACCATCTTTAGCACTTTTTTGTTTTACAATTCTTAGTGCATTTTCAACATTTCCGTTTTTGACTATTACTTTTGTCATAAGATATCCCTCCCTTCTTCGACTACCAATAGTATAGCACTATTAATATTATTTTTCAACATTTTTCTTTTTATTGCAAAGAAAAAAAAGCTAATCAGCTATTATTTTCTCCCATTTTGCATATAAAGTTATATCATTATAATCAGTGACACATTTTGGATCATTTGGTACTGGTTTGATATCTAATGTTGATGTTCCTTCAACTTTCTTAGTTAATTCGCTATCATAGTACCAACCTACAAATCCCCAGCCACTACTTTCTTTATAATAATCATCTATTATTGGTAAATCTTCATATGAATCTGGTGAGCAAGCAATACAAACACTGATACTTGGAATTGAAGAAGTATCACTATTTGTTTCAAAGATAATATTAAATGAACCACCAGTTATTGGATAACATGGTTCTTGTTCTTCTTTTTTTTCACCACACCCAGTTATAATAAACAATAAAACCGCTAAAAATAAAACCTTTTTCATAATATCCCTCCTAATTAAATAATATCATATAAATTAAAAAAAGTCAAATTATTTGACTTTTTTAACAAGTTATTATATTACCGATTATAAAACCAATAATATATATGACTAGGAATAATAGGATTGTTTTAACTTTAATTTTTTTTAGCATTTTTGACCTGTTGTAATTCTTCTAATAGCTGTTCCTAAACTCCTTCCTAAATCAAGCAAAGAGTTAATCCCTCTTACAACAGCCGTGATGAAAGTAGCGCTGATAGCTCCACCTATAATTTCTTTTAATTCTTTATCGCTCATTTATTACACGCTAAAGGTCTTGTATATCCATCAAAAATACCAATAAAGAAAGTTAAAATTCCACCTAATATCATTCCTAGACTTACTGAAAATCCACCACCATTAATTTTCAGTAATTCTTCTTTTTTTAACACGTTTATTCCTCCTTTTATATTGATCTATTTTAATTGTTTTATTGTTATGAATTACCTTTATAATAACCATTTCAGCTTCGTTAAGCATTTCGGTTATATCTATTTCAAAGGTAATTACATCTTCTATCTTAGAACAAGCCATATAAGAATGCTTGCTGCTTTGAATAAAAATCTAAACATAGCTCTTTCTCCTTTCTAGTATTTGTAAATTTTTGTTTTCTAATTTTAATACTTTTTCAAATAAATCAATATTATCTAATCGATGAGTTACATATATAATTGTTTTATTTTTAAATTCCTTTAATAGTTTTTTCAATATTTTTCTTTCTAAATTACTATCTACTTCGCTTAATACTTCATCTAATAAAAGAATATCAGCTTTTTGTAGTAATGATCTAGCTAAAACAATTCTTTGTTTTTCGCCACCAGATATATTAAAACCATTTTCTTCAATTATCATTTGATAATTTAAATTATTATCATGAATAATTTTTTTAATATCACATATATCAATAACTTTTTCGTATTCTTTTTTACTTACATTACGATTTAACTTAATATTAGCTTCTAAAGTATCTGTAAATAAGTTTTCGTTTTGGGAGATATATATTATATTTACATTTTCGGATATATTGTTATTTATTAATACATTATTATTTTGATAATATTTTTTAATTAGTTTAAGTAATGTAGATTTACCACTACCACTTTCACCTATTAAGGCAATCTTATCGTTCTTATTTATATTTAATTTTAAATTATTAAAAATGATTTTATTATTTGTTTCATATATTAAATTATTAATTTTAATATTATCTATTTGGTTAGAAACCTTTTTACTGTTTTTAATATAATATAAATCATTAATTCTTTTAATAATTAATTTTATTTCTTTAAAAGATACCATATTATCAAATATATCTTTAACAGGATCAATAAAATAAGAAAATAAAGCATAGTAAACAAATAATTCTTCTAAAGTTAAAAGGTTATTTTTTATTAAATACATTCCTATTCCTAAAATAGAAACTAAAGATATTGATGCTATTATGTTTTTTACTAATGATTCTACATTACAAATATCTTGGAATTTTTTTAAGTCGTTTTGATATTGATGATATTTATTTTTAAATTTACTCATAAATTTATCTTCAATATTTAAACCTTTTATTGTTTCAAAAGCATTAATTGTTTCATAGAAAAAGTTATTTATTTGATCATTTTTAGTTACCAAATTTTCCATATTTTCTTTTATTTTTTGATGAAATAGAAAATAATTTAAGATATATAAAGTAGTACCTAACAAAGTAACTAAAAATAAAGTATTATTTATATGAACTAAAAATAAAGCAGTTGAAATAATTAATATTGTATCAATAAAGAAACTAATAATAATATTGCATATTCCTTGTTCTAGTTTTTGAACATCTTTGATACGGGTTATTACTTCACCAGTTGTTCGATTACGATAATACTGATAAGGAAGTCTTAAAATATGAAAAAATACTTGATTAGTTAAAGCAAAATTAATTTTATTACTAAAAATAATTATTAGTTTATTTTTATAAAAAGAAATCATTTCTTTAAAAAGAATTATAAATATACAGGTTATAAATATATGATACTTATATATGTTTTTTAATATACTTTGAATGAGATAAAGGTTTATGATATTTAAAATTGTATAAACTAAAATAATTATTAGTAGTTTTATAATTATAAATTTGTGTTTTTTTAAAATACTTATTACATCCTTTAAAAACATATTTTTTTTAGGATATTTTTGAATTTCTTTTTTGGGATATAAAATGATTAAAATGTTTTGATATATCTTTTTAAATTCCGAAAAAGATATTTTTTTTATTTTAGTAGCCGGATCCGCTATTACTACTATCTTTTTTTTATAATCAATTTCATAAATAACCATGAAATGTTTATATGAATTATCAATTATAGTATAAGCTATTGCTGGTAAGATAAGATTGGTCTTTTCTATACTTTCTAATTCACATTTAATTCCATAACTTTCAAATCCTAATTGTTTAGCTGTTTCAACAATGTTATAAGCATTAGTTCCTTCTTTATTTGTTTTCGTCATTTCTCTTAATACTTCTAAAGGAACATAACCATTATAATATTCAATGATTGAAGCTAAGGATGCAACACCACAATCTTTTAAATTATCTTGTTTAACTAACTTGTATTTTTTCATCTCTTTTCACCTCCTCACTATCATTATTCGATATAAATTTCTAAATTCCTGCTTTTTTTCAAAAAAAAATGAAAATTTTTTAAAATTTTCATTTATAATTTATATTCAAATTCAAAATCTAATATTCTAACATAGTCACCATCTTGGGCTCCTAATTCTCTTAATTTATCATCAATACCCATTCTTCTTAGTTTATTAGCAAATCTATTAGCTGCTTCTTCGGTTGTAAATCTTGTCATTCTTAAAATTCTTTCTACTTCTTTACCTTTAATTACCCAAGTATCATCTTCCTTAGTAATGGTAAATGGTTGTTCTTTTTTAAATTGATATAATATATGACTTTCAAATTTTTCTTCTTCAAATAATGGTTTTTTAGCTATTTTATCTAACATATCTGATAAAACATTTAATACTTCACTAATACCTTCATTATTCATAGCTGATATTGGATATACTGGTGCATCAATTTTTTCTTTAAATTTTTTTAAGTTTTCTTGACTATTAGGCATATCCATTTTATTAGCAATAATTATTTCTGGTTTTTCTATTAAACTCTTATTAAAATTTTCTAATTCTTTTCTAATTGTTATGTAATCTTGATATGGATCTCTACCTTCAAAAGAAGACATATCAATTATATGGGCAATTACTCTTGTTCTTTCAATATGTTTTAAGAATTTATCTCCTAAACCTTCGCCTAATGAAGCTCCTTCAATTAGCCCTGGTAAATCAGCAACAACAAATGATTTATCTTTTCTAACACTTACTACTCCTAAATTAGGATGTAGAGTTGTAAAGTGATATGGAGCTATCTTAGGTTTTGAAGCGGATATTTTAGAGATTAATGTTGATTTACCTACACTAGGCATCCCAACTAAACCAACATCAGCAAGTAATTTTAATTCAATTTTTACTTTTCTTGTTTCACCTGGTTCACCATTTTCAGCATATGATGGAGCGGGATTAGAACGAGTAGCTAAAGCAATATTACCACGTCCTCCTCTACCACCATAAGCAACTATAACTTCATCATCTTTTTTAGTTAAATCAGCAATTATTAAATTTGATTCTAAATCGGTTATAATTGTTCCTAATGGTACTCTTATAATAATATCAGGGGCATTTTTACCATGTTTTGCTTTACCTTCACCATTTTCCCCTTTTTTACCTTTTATTTGTTTTTGGTAACGTAAGTCAATTAAAGTATTTATTCCTTCATCAACTTTAAAGATAACGTTAGATCCTCTTCCACCATCACCACCAAATGGTCCACCCATTGGAATATGCTTTTCTCTTCGAAAAGCCATACAACCATTACCACCATCACCTGCTAATATATCTAATACTACTTCATCAATAAACATGGTATCACTTCCTGTAAACATTTTAACATAAAAAAAGAAAAGTTAAAACTTTTCTTAAAAATTATTGTCTTCTTCTTCTTTCTTTTTTTCGTATTTTTTATACACAATATAAGCTGCTGCAACAACAACAACACCAATACTATGAATAATAATGTTTTCTCCACGAATAATTTGTAAAACATTATAAATTTCTAATAAAACAACAAACATAATAACAATAAATTTAATTAATTTTGGATTCCAATACATACTATCACCATAGTAAGTATATCATATTTATTTTTATGAAACAATAAAAAAGTAGTTAAACTACTTTTTATTGACACTTTTCTTTGGCTTTTCTAGTTTTAGTCCATAACTAAATACATATGACAAGCAAAGAATAATTAAAATATAAATAATATCAGTAAAATTAAGATGTAAGTCTACATCAAATCCAGCTATAAGTTCAAAGATAAAGTTACCTACTACTGAAAAACACACACTAATTATTAAGAATAGAGCCATTTTTCTTAAATGAAGAATGTTTTCTTCAGTAAATGGCGTATCATCATTACCAATATTTTTAAATATTTTAGCTAAATGTTTTAAGAATAAAATAACAATAATAATACTAATAGTTCCCATAACAAATACTGTTTCAGTAACACCTATATAATATGAAGATGGATGTTCAGAAATGATTTTATTTAAGTCAACATTAAGATCCATTTTTTCACTTGCTATTTCTTTAGTACCATCATAGATTGTTAATTTATCATCAGCAAATGTGTAACTATATTCCTTATCTGCCACTTTAAATGTATTATTCTTTGTATCAATATGTCCTAATATTATTGGAACAATAATTAATCCTAAAATAATAAATGCTAATCCTATGTAGCATAAAATTGTCATGATTTTTGTGATTATATACATCGTTTTACTTAAAATATGCATATTCTTACTTGCTTGTTCATCAAATACAACATTTTTCATATCATTCACCTCTAATATAATTTTATTACAAAATTTAAAAAAAAACAACTATTGTATAAATTAATTAAAAATAAACATTATATATATGAAAGGATGATAATATGGATGAGAATTTAGAATTATTAGAATATATTTATAAAAATGCAGAAATGGGCGTATTTACTATGACTGAATTACTAAAAGATTTAAAGGAAAAAGAAAATAAAATAAAACCAGTTGTTGAAAAAGAATTAAAAGAATATGAGCATTTTTTAAAGCAAAGTAAAAAGTATTTGAAAAAATATGATGCACCCTTAAATAAAAACGGAATGATGGCGAAAATGATGTCTAGTATGGGAATAAAAAAAGAAACTACGACTGATAATAGTGATGCCGCGATTGCTCATATGATTATTGAAGGTACTACTATGGGTATTGTTGATATTGAAAGTAAAATTAAAAACTATAAAGATACAGCTGATAGTAAAGTCCTTAATTTAGCTAAAAATTTTTTAAAAGCCCTAGAATGTCAAATAGAAGAATTAAAAAAATATTTATAAAAAAAAAAAGGAATTTAATATTCCTTTTTTTAATCATATAAATAATAATCATCATAACTATAATATGAAGAATACATTATATTATATATTACTTCATATAATTTATGATTAGTAATTTTTTCCATAACTGAATCAAAATAATTATCTGGTACATTTTCACTTGAAATAGCGCCATAAGTATCTTTTTCTTTTACTTTTACATCTTTTTCTACTTTTGATTTAGCACTTATAATTACTTTTTCACCCATATAACCAATTGTTAAAGTAATATTTTTTTCTTTGTCTTTTTCTTCTATTTTAAGTTCACCTAAATTTATACCCATAATATCAAATGTATAAGTTTCATCATCTACTTTAGTTATACCTATTTTTTGTCCTTCTGCTTCAACTTCATAACGAACAGCACTATCATTTAATCCTTTAGTATAAATTGCTATTTTATATACTGGTAATTCTTCATTTGATGAAGTAATCATATTAGCTTTAAACATTTGTAAAGCAGCTTTTATTGATTCTTTTTCCATATCAGTTGCTTTAGCTAATACTTTAAGTAAATCTTCATCATCATTTATGTTATCAACAACATCACTTATAATATTAATTAAATTTTCTTTATTTAAAATTAAAGTATATTTAGTTGTTTTAACATCTTTTCCATCAATAACTATTTCAGCTGATTCTTTTTCAAAATATTTATCTTTTAAAGATTTTTTTAAAGCTTTAGAAAATCCATTAACTATTTCTTTAGTATCATCCATATTTTTAAACATTTCAAATATATTTTGATTTTCTTCTAAAGCAGTTTTAATGTATTTTTGGCTATCATCAAAGCGGAAATACATATTATATTCATCCATAGTAGCATCCATACCAATGAATTTTCTACCTTCATAATTAATATCCATATCAAAATTAAATATTTTATTATCACGATCTAATTCGTAATCGATACTAAAATCAGTATCAGCAAATAAATCAACAATTTCCATCATTGATGATTCAGTTGATGATGTTTTAACTTTAGCTGATAATTTAACTGAACCTTTTTCAGTTTTAACATCATTATCTAAGTTATCAATAATACCATCGGTAAATTGATTAATTACTTTAGAGAATGCTCTTGTTGGTGTTTTATAAATAAAATTATAATATGCTAAAGTACCACCTGCTAATAAAGCTACAATAAGTAAGCAAATTAAAATTTTTAATGTTTTTTTCTTTTTGTTTTTTGGAATAAAGCTTGTATCAACAATTTTTTTTGCTTCTTTTTTTAGATTTTCAGCATTTTCAACCGTTTTTGTTTCCTCTTTATTCTTTTCTGCTTCTTCTACTGAAGCTTCAATACTTGTACCGCAGTTCTCACAGAATTTATCTTTAGAACTCATTTTCTTTCCACAATTCATGCAATACATAAAACTCACCTCTATATAAATTATAGCAAATTACAACATTTATGTAAACAAAAAAGCAATCATTGATTACTTTAATTTTAATGTCATTGTTTCTTTTGTGGTTTCAAAATCATTACTTTGATATAATGTTTTAGCACCAATATTTTTACTACATACATTTACATTTATATGAGTAGCATTATTTTCTACACAAAACTTTTTAAATTCATTGATTAATGATTTACCAATCCCTTGATTACGATAATTATCAATTACATATAAAGCATCTAACAAGTATTCTGATTTACTAGATGTTGGATCTTTATCTTGCTTATATCCATATATATATCCTATTATTTCTTCGTTATCTACTGCTACTAATAGACATTTATCTAAATCATTAATAAAGTTTTCATAATAACCTATTACAGCAAAAAAATCATCAATACTATCATCATATTGTTTTTCATCTCTAATTAATAAAGTTAATAATTCATCAAGTTTATTGCAATCTTCTTTTTCAGCTCTTCTAATTAGCAAAATATCACCTTTTTATTATTTTCTTTTTATTAAATCTATCAAACCCATATATATATGCATCTTTTAAAGTATTTTCTTGGGCATTATAAACAAGACGTGGTTTTTCACCATCATAATATTCGTTAACATCAATACTATGTTCTAAAACATAATCAGTGATATCACTTCCTCGCATAAATTTAAAAGTACAATATTCTGATTCTTTTTCTAAAATATCCAATAAAAGTTTAGAAGCTATTTCATTATTATGTTCAGCATTTGCAAAAAAATAAGCATTTATTAATGTTTGTCTCTTTATTGGTAATAGTTCAACTAAAGAATCTACTAAATCATCAGTTGGAATATATATTTCATTTACAAAAATATTATTCTCTTTTTCATACTTTAGTGTTGCCTCCATTGTGCCTTGAAAATATTGAGATAAATAGTTATCTTGCTTTTTCATACTCTTAGCAGCCTCACTAAAAATGTCTATTTTTTCTAACTTTACATATTCATTATTTACTAATTCCATATTAACCTCCTAAATTAATTATAGCACATTTATAAATAAAAGTTTACTTTTTTTTAAAATATGCTATAATACGTAATTACAAGAAAGAGGTAATATTATGTTAAAGTCTGGAATTATTCATAATGATGAAATCATTAAACTAAATAGTGAGGAAATCATTAATTATTTAAAAAATTTATTAACTGATGAAACTCTAACAGAATTTAAAGTATATCAAAATAAGCAAATATTTATTAGTGAAGATGCTAGTATGACTAATATTACCTACATTGAATATTTTGTTCAATTTAAAAATTATGTTGTTATTTATAATCATCACGTTTATTATAATCCAGAAGCTACTAATATTGATAAAATAAGCTATATCAATAATAATTATACTCTTAAAAAATTACCAAAAATGATTTTTGAAAATGGAAAACCAAAAAAATACATAAGTGAAGAAAATGCCTATCTTAATAAAGTTGGTCTAGAACATTCCTTTAATTCAGAAAATAACTTAGAATATTGGTTTCCTAAAACCGAAAATATTGGTTTTAAAACACCAAAAACAATAATAATACCTTTTGTTCAAAAAGAAATTGATTTAATCAAAAGTTATAAGTGGAATGAATTAAATAAACGAGCTATTATCGAAAGAATTAAATATCATAGTGAAGGACTTAATTTAAAAAAAGATATGTTCATTCGTCTAAGTGGATTTAGTAATAAATTTAATTTTGAATCTTGCCATATTAAAAATTTAGAGGAATTACCTGATAAATTAATGATTAATTTTGATAACCTAATATTTAGATTAGAGTGGGAAAAACAAATTAGTCTTATTTTAAGAGAATATATTAAAACAAATTACGAAAGAAAAACAATTTATAATGGAATGCCTTTAAATACTGAATTTAGAGTTTTCTACGACTTTGATAATCATGATATTCTTGGTATATATAATTATTGGGATACTGATACAATGCTAGATAATTTATATGATAAAAAGGATTTATTAAACTTTGCCTATGAAGCTAAAAATATTGAAAATGACTTTAACAAATTAGAACCACTTTTAGAAAAGCAAATTATCCAAAAAATGCATAATGTTAATTTAAACGGAAAATGGTCAATTGATTTTCTATATAATGGAAAAGAATTTGTCCTTATTGATATGGCTCATGCTGAATGTAGTCATTACTATGATAAAGTTTTACAAAAAAGAAAACTACGTTAAGTAGTTTTTTTGTTTACTGGTGCCGAAAGTAAGAATCGAACTTACATCTAATCATTACGAGGGATTTGTTTTACCATTAAACTATATCGGCTAATTTATAACGACATAGTTATTTTAACAAAAAATATAATAATTATCAATATGAAAAATTTTAATATCTTATAACATTTGATTATCCAATTTAAAATTCTCGTTTATAATTAAGCAATTAGTAGTAAGTAACATAGTAGCAATTAAAAATGCATTTTTTAAAGCTTCAATTGTTACATTAGCAGGATCAATAATTTTAGTATTATTAATACTTTCAAAATTATAAATTTTTAGTTAATTTGCTTTTTAATTGATTGATAATTGTTTTTTTATCATCCATATTTAAATAAATATAATTTGAAAACAAATCAGGAAGAAAATTTTCTTCGCTTACTATATTATTTGGTTCTTGCTTTAAAATTGTTAACTTATATATTAAAGTAATAAGGGAAGAATAAGTTCCATCATATAAATAGCTATTCATTAAATAACGACAATTGAATACCTGAATTAATAACCGGTACTCTACTTTCTAAAAGTAAATTACTTTGAATAAATTTCTTATTAAATATTTCTGGATTAGTAAAATATTTACCATTACATAAGATGAAATATTTAGCTGAATCTGATAATATTATTAGTTTTTCTTTTAACGCCATATTAACCACCCAAATAAATTACAACATATGTTCGTGATAAAGCAAATTTTTGCTCGTGATTATAAAATAAAAAAACTAGATAATCTAGTTAAATTCAATATGGTGACCCGTATGGGATTCGGACCCATGAATGTAGCCTTGAGAGGGCTATGTGTTAAACCGCTTCACCAACGGGCCATACCAGTATTATATCATATTTTTTTAATTCTGACATTATTATGTTCACTAAAAATATCAAAATATAAATCGTTTTGATTTAGTAATTTTTTTGTGTCAAAAACAATATCACTAATCCCATATTCGCTAATAATATTATCAAGCTTGTTTTTCAAGTCTTTCATATCCTTTCTTTTCATTACACCTTCTAAAATCACATACAACGTTTCATTACTGTAAATTATATCTGATTTCATAGTCTCACCTTCCCTATTCTAGCACACTTCTATACCCTTTTTTATCTATTCGACAAAAATAGAATAAAATTTCAAAAAACTCCTAAAATATGATATAATTTGTTTGGTGGTTTTATGAAAACTTTAAGCATTTTAATTGGTAAAATTATGGTTCTATTAGGACGCTTATTAAATCGTGGTAGTGTTTTACCAGGATACTATGCTTTAAAAATAGATAAACACTTACTAGAAAAAATAACTTTGCCAAAAAATATTATTGCGGTTACTGGTAGTAATGGCAAAGGTTCAACCTCCAGTTTAATTGTTCACATTCTAAGAAGTAATGGATATAAAGTAACTTATAATGATAAAGGTTCTAATCTAACTAATGGTATTACTTCAGCTATATTAGAAGATATTAGTTTAAGTGGAAAATTAAAAAGTGATTTCTTAGTTATGGAAGTTGATGAACGTTTTACAAAACATATTTTTAAAACAATTAAACCTAATTTTGTTGTTATAACAAATATTGGTCGTGATCAACCACCACGTCAAGGACATATTGATATTGTTGCGAATGATATAAAATCAGCCCTAAATAAAAATATGACTTTAATTTTAAATGGTGATGATCCTTATTTAAGGCAGTTTGTTGGTAAAAATATTTATTATGGCATTGATAAAAATAGATATTCTTATACCCAAAATATGTTTACTAGTTTAGATATGAATTATTGCCCTAATTGTCATAATAAACTAGAATATAATTATTATCATTTTGAAAACGATGGTGATTACTATTGTTCTAAATGCAATTTTAAAAGACCTAATATTGATTATTTAGTTACTAATATAGATTATAAAAATAATACCATAACGGTTAATAATAAATATATAATTGATATGGGATATAATATTTTATTTTCTATTTATAATACAATGGCAGCTTTTTCTTTAGCTAACATTCTAAAACTTAATATAGAAAAAACTATTCAAGCTATTAAAGATATGAAAAAAGATACAAAAATATATCATACTTATGAATATAAAAACCGATTAGTAACAGTTTTAAATAATAAAAATGAAAACAATTCAACTTTCAACCAATCACTTTTATATATTGATCGCTTTAAAGATCAAAAAGTAATTGTTATTGGATGGAAAGAAATAAGTAGACGTTACGAATATGACGATTTATCATGGTTATATGATATTGATTTTGAAATATTGAACAAAAAGAATTTAGAGTGTGTTGTATGTGTGGGAATTCATGCATATGATATCGCCACTCGAATTAAATTAGCAAATATTTCTGAAGATAAAATTATAACTTATGATACATTAGAAAAAGCAACTAATTATATCAAGAAAAAAACCAAAGGTAATATTTATGGTATTCTAAATTTTGATTATGTAAAACCATTTAATGAATTAATGGAGGGACAAAATGACAATTAATATTGGACATTTATACTATGATATTCTAAATTTATATGGGGCATCTGGTGATGTTAAAGCCATAAAAAATTATTTGGAAAAACAAAATATAAAAGTTAATATTAAATTTATGACTTTAAATGATGAGATAAATTTAGATGATATTGATATTTTATATATTGGTGGTGGCACTGAAAATAATCAAGATTTAGTATTAAAACATATTAAAAAATATAAAAAAGAAATCTTAAAATATATTGAAGATAATAAATTACTAATTGCGACTAGTAATAGTATTGAATTATTTGGAAAAACAATTGATACTAAAAAAGCTTTAAATATATTTGATTTTAATAGTACAAGAGTATCTTTTAGAATTGTTGATGAAGCTTATTTTAAATTCTTAAATATACCTATTATTGGTTTTCAAAATCAAGGAAGCGTTATTAAAGATATCAAAGAAAATAACTTATTTGAAGTCTTACGGGGAACTGGTAGTTTTCCAAAAAGTAAGTTTGAGGGTTATCATTATAAAAATTTTTATGGGACTTATTTAATTGGGCCTATCTTAGCTCGTAATCCGAAATTATTAGTTTACTTAATGAATAATCTGATAAAAAGTAAAGATAAAAAATATAAAATTAATAAAAATATTTTAAAAATTGAAGAAAAAGCCTTTCAAAATTTTATTAATTTGCATTATAATAATATATAGTAAGGAGTGAACTTATGGATGATAGTAAAATACTAAGTATTATAACCGAAAATTTAAAAACATCTGGTAAACATATAATCATTCGTGATAATAAAGGTAATATTATTTATCCAAAAGATTTAGACTCAATTAAAGATGTTGAAAGGTTATTAAAATTAAAAAGTAATGGCCGTGAATTATACGATGAAAAAAATGGCAATTATTATATTAAAAAAACTAATATTTTTTATGATGATGATAATGAATATCGATTTGATTTAATTGAAAATAATAATAAATTAAAGAAAATTGAGGAAAAAGCTAAATTTGATAGCGCAACAAATCTGCTTAATAAAGAAACTATTATGACAGTTTTAGATCAAATATTATTAAATCAAGCTCATGATATTTCTTCTTTAGCAATTGTTGTATGTGATATTGATAAATTTAAAACAATTAATGATACTTATGGACATCTAGCTGGTGATGTCGTATTAGAAACCATTTCAAAAAAACTAAAAGAGCATTTAAATAACTGCTCAATTGGTCGTTTTGGTGGAGATGAATTTGTTTTAATTTTTAAAAATGTTGCTTCAGCAACTATTTATGAACAAATTGAAAATTTAAGACAAATCATAAATAAATTATCAATTAAAACTAATAATAAAGAAATAAATGATATTACGATGAGTTTTGGTATATATGCAATAAATGATTTTAAAGATATTGAATACCAAAATTTAAATAGTATTGTTGAGGAAAGAAGAAGAATGTTTTATAATGCTGATGAGGCATTATACCAAAGTAAAGAAAATGGACGTAACAAAATAACTTTATTTGAAGCTAATGATAATGATAAAACATATATTGTTAGTGATGATAATCTTATTGATTATAATACGATTGAAGAATTATTTCATAAAAAGGCAATATAAAAAAGAATCAAATGATTCTTTTTTTATGGTTCTAAACGATTAGGCCCTCTAAATAAAAATTGTGTTTCTTTAATAGTTAAACCTAATAATAACATTGTTAAGCGATCAACACCGATGGCAAACCCACCATGTGGCGGACATCCATATTTAAAGAATTGTAAATAAAATTCGACATCTTTTCCTAAGCCTTTTTCTTTAGCATTTTTAGCTAATTCATCAAACCTGTGCTCTCTTTGGGAACCAGATGTTATTTCTGTTCCTCGCCATATTAAATCATAGCCTTGTAAAACACCATTTTCATCTCGCATATGATAAAATGGCCTTTTAGTAGCTGCATAATCAACAATAAACATAAACTCAGAATTATATTTTTCTAAAGCTAATTTATAAGTTAATTTTTCGGCTTCAGCATTCATATCACCTATATCATGTTCTGGTATATCAAAGTTATATCTTTCATGTAATTCTTGATATAAGTCTTTTAATCGCATTTTTGGAAATGGTTTAGTAGGAATTATAACTTCTTTATTAAATACTTCTTTTATTTTATCACCATATAATTCTTTAACTTTAGTTAAACCAGCAATCAATAAATCTTCTTCTAAAGACATAACATCTTCATATGAATCAATATAAGAAAATTCTAAATCAAATGAAGTAAATTCAGTAGCATGTCTATTGGTATTAGAATTTTCCGCTCTAAAACAAGGCGCTACTTCAAAAATACGATTCATTCCAGCGGCCATCGCCATTTGTTTATAAAATTGTGGTGATTGAGCTAAATAAGCTTTTCGATCAAAATATTTAAGTTCAAATACACTACTTCCTGATTCAGAGGCAGTACCAATTAATTTTGGTGTGTGAATTTCCGTAAAGTTATTATTGTATAAAAATTCACGCATTGCTTGAACCATTGTTGATTCTATTTGACGAGCCAACATATTTTTTTCATTTCTTAAATCTAACCAACGATAATCTAATCGGGTATCAATTAAAACACCATCTAAATTATTAAAATCAAATGGAAGTGGCTGAGCCATACTTGTAACTTCTATAGTACTAGGAATTATTTCAATACCACCTAATTTTACAGCTTCATTACTAACTAATTTACCAGTTACTTTAACTGTACTTTCAACAGTTAAATTAGTCATAATGTCTAATAATTTTTGGTTATTTTCATCACTTTTTTCAATAGTCATTTGTACTTTTCCAGTATTGTCTCTTAAGATTACAAACATAACCCATTTTTTATCTCTGATAGCGTCAACAAAACCACTAAACGTTATTTCTTGGTCTAAATAATTATTTAATTCATTAACATTAATCTTCATGACAACAACCTCCAGTGCATTCATGTTCATCAAAAAAATCTACTAAATCATTTTCTTTTACTTTAGTTTCTTCTTTTGTATGATTGTTTTTAATTGTTAATTCTTTATTTTTTATTTCATTTTCACCAATAATAACTATATATTCAGCATTTAACCTATCAGCTTGTTTAAAGTTATTAGATAACTTTCGATTATTAGTATCCATTTCTACTATAAAACCATTTAATCTTAATGTATTTAATAATTTAATAGTATATGAAACTTCATTTTCACTCATTGGCGCTAAATAAATATCAATTCCATCATTAATTGGTAAAACTATTTTTTCAGCTTCTATAGCATTTAATAAACGTTCTAAACCTAAAGCAAATCCGACACCACTACATTTAGGTCCCCCAATCATTTCAACTAAACCATTATATCTTCCACCACCGCATAATACATTTTGACTACCAAAATCTTTTATATCAGCTTCTACTTCAAATACTGTATGAGTATAATAATCTAATCCTCTAACTACATTTGGATTAACTGTATATGGGATATCCATTGCATCCAAATAATTTTTAACTTTTTCAAAGTGTTCTTTAGAAGAATCATTTAAATAGTCTAAGGTAGTAGGTGCATTTTTAATAATGTCTGATTCACCATCTATTTTACAATCTAAAATACGTAAAGGATTTTTCTTAAATCTCTCCTGACAATCTTCACATAAATTATTAATATGTGGTTCAAAATATTTAATTAAAGCTTCACGATAATTATTTCTCGATTCATTATCTCCTAAAGAGTTAATATTAACTTTAATACCTTTTAAACCTAACATACGATATAAATTAACTGGAATACTAATTACTTCAGCATCTAATAATGGATTATCACTACCAAATACTTCTACTCCAAATTGATAGAATTCTCTAAATCTACCTGATTGTGGTCTTTCATAACGAAACATTGGCCCATAATACCATACTTTTCTTGGTAATATTTCACCATACATTTTATTTTCAATAAAACTTCTTACAACGCCAGCTGTCCCTTCTGGGCGTAGTGTCATATTTCTATTACCACGATCAATAAAATCATATGTTTCTTTAGTTACAATATCCGTAGTTTCTCCTACCCCACGATGAAATAATTCACTAGCTTCAAAGATTGGTGTACGAATATATTCATAATTATATTTTTCCATGATTCCTTTGAGTAATTCTTCAATATAACTAATAGTTTTTCCTTTTTCACTATACACATCATATGTTCCTTTTGGTTTTTGAATCATATTATTCCTCCTTATTCTTTTACTAATACTTTTGTCTTTTCAATTTCATCTTTAAATGCTTTAGTATCACCATTTTTATCAACTAATAAACAATTTAAATTATCAGCAACTGTTTGTTCAGTTAAGATAATACCACTATATTTATCTAAATTACTAATTACTTCCCATCTAACTTGTTTTATTGATTTATCAACAATACTTTTTAAACTACGAGCACCAGTTTTTAATTTAATTGCTTCATTAGCAACTGCTTCTAAATAACCATTTGTCCAACTTAGCTCAATACCAATATTAGCTAATTTTTCTTTTTCCGATAATAAAGCGCTTCTATCAGAATTAATTAGAATACTTTTTAATGATTCTAAGGTATGACCTGATAATTGAGTAATAATGGCAAAACGACCAACTAATTCGGCAGGTATATTGCCTTTCTTAATTAAATCTTCTCGAGTTATTGTTGAATATTCTATATCTTCTTTTTTAGTTTCTACTGTACTTCCAAAACCAATACTAGTCCCATTATAAATATTTTTATTGAATGTTTCAGTGAATGCGCCAGTAGCAAAAATAGTTAGCTTTGATGTATCAAAATGAACTACACGACCATTATATTTAACATCATAAGTTGTTCCACTAATAAATGGAAGTAATGTATTTAAAACACCTTTACCAGATATATCACCATTACTATCAGTTCCTTTTTTATCTATTTCATCAAAAACAACAATACCTTCTTCAGCTTTTTTAATATCACCATTAGCTTTAGAAAGTAATCTCTCTAAGAAATCCTCTAAATCAGCACCTACATATCCTGGTACAGTTAATTGAGTTGTATCAATAATTTCAATTGGCATATCAAAATATTCAGCAACAGTTTCGGCAAGTAATGTTTTACCACTTCCTGTTGGTCCTAATAATAAACAGTTATTTTTATTAGCAGAATCACTATTTAATTTATTCATATAAATAGCGGAAATAACGTCTTTTTTAGCTTCTTCTTGGCCAATAATACGCTCATCAAAATGTTTCTTAATCTCTTGAACATCAAATTTAACTTTAGGTTTTTCAATCGCCATTTCTTTTAATTCTTTTGCGATTTCTTCTTGAATTTCTGGATCTAAGGTTTGTAATTTAGTAATAGTTGTTTTTTTAAGAGCTTTAAATTCTCTTTTTAATACTTTGATATCATCAGTTCTTATTAAGAAATAATATGGATCACAAATAGTATGAAGTTCTTTTATACTTTCATTTGAATCCTCACTATTATGCATTAAGCTAGAAAGTTCATCTGAGTAAATATGCTTAACTTTACTAATTGCTTTTTTCATTTGCGTAAGATTATCCATATTTAAAATACTATTATATACGTGATCATATATTTCTTCTAAAGATTTTTCTGCTTGTTGCTCAAGTTCTTGATATGTTTCATTAGCTACATTATAAGCATTTTGTAAGGCGGTTTTTAATACTTCGAAGTTATCAATTTCAATTAGCTTTTTAAAATAGTCCATACTCAAAAAAATGCACTCTTTTGCTTCCGCTTCTTCACTATTAGCTGAACCAGTTAGATTATTATTTTCTTCAAAATTAAATTCAGCTTCCACTACTTCTTCATTGGTATCTAATTCATTCATTTTAATAAGATACTCTTGTAAATTAGTTGGTGTTATTTTAATTTCACCGGTATCATACATAAGACAACCTAAATGAATGTGCTCAAAGGCATCACCAATATACATTGATTTAGCATCATCTAACTCATATTCTGGGAATTTAGCTAGTAATTCACTTTCACTAATTGGGTACCCAACAACCATATCTTCATCAGTATCTAAAACATATGAATCAGTGGCCAAATAATATTCACAATCATTATTATCCATAAAACAAGTTATATTTTCTTCTTCTTCTACTAAATAACCTTCAATTAAGGTTTTTGGTTTAAATACATATAATCCTTCATCAAGTGCTACTCTATGCATTAAAATACCATAATACTTTTCTTCCATAAAACCCTCCTAAAACCAAAAAAATACCTAAAATTTAAGGACGGATTAACCGTGGTGCCACCTTAATTTATAGATATTTCTATACTCATTAATCTTTAACGCAGATATACGATTATTTAACGTTTAGTGTCTTCTTTAATTTTTATATAAATGCTTCCACCTAATACATTCTCTCTAAAATACAAATAATTAAATACTCTTCCAAACAAATATTACAAATATTATACAATAAAATATTAAAAAAGTATAGTATTTTAATCATTTATATCTTTATTTTTAATAAATTCTCTAAGTAATTTAGTTAAAGCTCTTTTTTCAATCCTTGATACATAACTTCGAGAAATTCCTAAAGAAGAAGCAATTTCTTTTTGAGTTACTTCTTTTTCTCCATTTAAACCATATCTAGCAATCATAATTTCTTTTTCTCTATTATTTAAAATATTAAAATATTTTTTTAATTTATCAATATTTTGTTTTTCATGAAGTTTCATATCAAATTCTGGATCTGGTGTTTTTAAAATGTCCAAAAATGTTATTTCATTACCATCGCGATCAAAACCAATCATTTCGTTTAAAGAAATATTTTTACTGTTTTTTTTATTACTTCTAAAATACATAAGTATTTCATTCTCAATACAACGTGCTGAATAAGTAGTTATTCTTGTGCCATGTTGACTAGAAAAACTATCAATACCTTTTATTAAGCCAATTGTCCCAATACTAATTAAGTCATCACTATCTTCTGCTTTTTTATCATATTTTTTTACAATATGCGCAACTAATCTTAGATTATGTTCAATTAGTTTATTTCTTGCTTCTTTATCCCCTAAACGCATTTTTTCTAGTAATTCATTTTCCTCTTCCTTAGTTAACGGATCAGGAAAAACATTATTAGAATAAGCTGCTGTAAAAATATAGAAATCTTTAAATAAATACTTCAAAATTCTTTTAAACATACTTCACCTCTAGTAAAGTATATAAAAAAAAGATAGATTTATTCTATCTTAAGCACGTGATGAATATTTACCATCAGCAGTTGTTACTAATATTTTTTCACCTTGTTCTATAAATAAAGGAACTCTTACTAATAAACCAGTTTCAACATAGGCATCTTTTAAAGCATTATTAGTTGTATTACCTTTTACCGCTGGTTCAGTTTGCGTTACTGTAAATTCAACTTTATCTGGTAAAACAACGCCTAATAATTCACCTTCAAACATAACTACATCAACCATCATATTTTCAATTAAGTAGTTTTTATTATCGCCTATTTGATCACTAGTAAGTTCTAATTGTTCGTATGTTTCCATATTCATGAAATAATAAGTATCACCTGTATTATACAAGTATTGAACAGATGAACGATTTATATTAGCTTTTTCAAATTTAACGTTTGTATTAAATGTTTTTTCAACAGTTCCACCTGTTCTTAAGTTTTTTAGTTTTGTTTTCATAAATGCTGAACCTTTACCAGGTTTAACATGTAAGAATTCAACTACTTGATAGATATTACCTTCTATCATTAAGGTCATACCATTTTTAATGTCATTAACTTCTATCATAATGCCCTCCTATTATTTTTCTTCTTTATGAGTTGTATGTTGTTTACATCTAGGACAATATTTATTTAATTCCATACGATCAGGTGTGTTTTTCTTATTCTTTGGTGTACGATAATTTTTTTCATTACATACAGTACATTTTAAAGTTACTAATGCTCTATTTTCACCTTTTTTTGCCATAATATTCTTCCTCCTTCATAAAACACTATTAACATTATATCAAATTATTATTATTTTTCAAACAATTTTATGCTTTTTTTATTATTTTTTAACTATTTTGATAAAAATTATTAAAATATAATTCACTTATTCTTTTACTTATTCTTTTATTAACGTTTGATTGATATGTTGAGCCATTTTCATTATAGTAAATATCTGGCGAAATTACCGTAAAAGTAACGATTGGATCTTCATATGGAAAATAACCAGCAAAGGTATTAGTAATTGTTTCTTTATCAATATTACCATCATTATCACTATCGACAAAACTTTGACTTGTTCCAGTTTTACCAGCTGGATGATAATCACGATTAATATATCCTGAACCAGTACCACCTATCTCTAAAACCATTTTAAAACCTTCTTTTACCCGATCTAAATAAATTTCTTGGGTATTAACTTTATTTAGTTCTTCTGGAGTACTTTCATATATTTTATCTGTTAAATTAATATCTTTATATACTTCTTTAAGTAAATAAGGCTTCATTCTAACACCATTATTCGCAATTGTTCCAATATATTGTGATAATTGAATTGGTGTGTAGTTATCATATTGACCTATCGCAAAATCCAAAAGTAATCCACCTACTTCACTTGTACCACTTAAACCTATACTTTCTACTGGTAAATCAATTCCGGTTTTAACTCCTAAACCAAATTCTTTAAAGGTATTACGATATGTTTCAAATGATTCTTTACTAGGATTAAAAGGCATATCTGGGTAGTAATCTACACCAGCAACTTTTAAAGCTGTATAAAACTGATAAGTATTACTTGACCCCTTTAAGGCTGTTAAATCATTTAAAAGTCCTAAATTAGTCCAAGAACATTTTTCGGGAGCCCCTCTTAATTTAACACATTTATCATATCTTTGTTCACCAATTTGTAAAGCTCCGGTATTATAGCCAACTATATGAGAAGCTCCTTTAATAATTGAACCAACTACTACAGGGGCAGTCATTATACCTGGTGTATAGTCAAATATCTGATATTCACCATCTATTTCTAGTATTTGTTTACCTGCCATTGCTAGAATTTCACCAGTTTTTGGATTCGCAATAATTACAAAAGAACGATTATAATATTTCGTATTTGGTTCTTTTTTAGTGTTTATTAGTTCCTCTGTTAAAATGTTTTCTACTTGTTGTTGCAAATCAATATCAATTGTTAATACTAAACTATTGCCAATTTCTCCTTCACTAATTAATTCTAAATCATTAAATTTATTTAATCGATATTTATTTTTTATTCCTCTTAAATAATTATCATATTGGTATTCTAAATAACTTGTCCCTACTCGGTCATTTAGTTGATATCCTTCATTTAAGTAATGTTCTTTTAAATCACTAGGTAATCCTATTTCACTAGATGAAACATTACCTAATATGAGTTTAAATGTATCACCATATAAATAGTTTCTTTCCCAAGAAAAATCAACATTAAATCCTTTTATATTACTTGTTCCAACAGTTATATATTCTAAATCACTACAATTAGCTTTAATTATTTTTTTTAAATATGAATATCCCCTATTCATTAAACTATATATATAAGCTGCTTCTTTATCTAGTTCGGTTATTTTACTTATATCAATTCTTTCTCTTTTTAGATTTTCTAATTCTTGATATGTTAGTTTTCTTTCATGATATTTTTTATATTCTTTTTCCGTAATTAATTTTTTTGCTTCTTCACTATTTTTTCTAATTAAGTAATTTCTTATTTCATAATCAGTTACTTTACTATAATCAATTTCAATTAATTTAGCTAATTTTAAAGCTGAATTTATTTCTTCTTTAGTTGATATATTTTTTGGTTTATTATAATAGATTACTTTTACAGGAGTATTATTTACTAG
Organism: uncultured Bacilli bacterium; assembly: GCA_905235045.1. Lineage (GTDB taxonomy): Bacteria > Bacillota_I > Bacilli_A > RF39 > UBA660 > CAJOJO01. The sequence goes on along the minus strand of CAJOJO010000003.1, from coordinate 9,566 downwards.
TAATTTATGGTTTCTATCATATATATAACCCCTTGGAGCAGTTGATCCTTCAATTATGTTACCAACTAAAGTATCTAATTTAGTTTTATAATATTTATTTCTAATTATTTGGTGAATAAATAAAAAGATAAATAAAATAGATATAATAATGATAATAAATATTCTAAATATTTTTAGTCTTTTTTTTACTTGTTTATTTAAATTTCTTTTTTTTACTTTTTTATTAAGTTTTTTCATTTGTATCGCCTCATCACCTTAAGCATATATTATATAGAGGTGAATATATGCTTAAACATTATATCGAAAAATATGTACATAATTTGTCGATAGATGACGTTTTTCTATACGCAAATAAATTTAATGTTAAAATAACCGAAAAAGAGGCTAATATTTTATATAATACAATTAAAGAAAACTGGGAAGTAATTATTTTTAATAATCATGTTCCAATTTTAAATAGTATTAAAGATAAAATAAGTTCTAATTTATATGATAGTTTAAATAACTTAATAGATGAATATAAATCTAGATATAGCGAATTATTAAAATAAAAAATACTATTTATAGTATTTTTCAATATCTTCTATTAAATTAGAATTAAATTTATTTTCTTTTAGCATTTCTATTTCAAATTTATAAGGTGGATATATTCTTTCACCGTTTAAAGAGGTATAAGGGGTTTCTAATATTTTAGGAACTTTTTTTAATTTATCATGATTTACTATTTTTGAAATAACATCAAAACCAATATTACCTAAGCCAATATTTTCATGACGATCTTTATGAGAACCTTTTATATTTTTACTATCATTTATATGAATACATTCTAGTTTTTCTAAGCCAATTATTTGATCAAATTCATTTAATAATTTATCAAAATTAGCTACATCATATCCCGCATCATGCATATGACATGTATCCATACAAATACCTAATTTATCATTATATTTTACACCATCAATTATTGTTTTTAACTGTTCAAAAGTATACCCTAATTCTGTTCCTTTACCAGCCATAGTTTCTAATAAAATATGAGCTTTAGTAGATTCATTAAGTACTAAATTTAAACATTCTATAATATTGTTTAAACCTTGAGTAGTACCTAAACCAACATGACTACCTGGATGAAGTACTATTTTAGTTATTCCTAATTCTTCTACTCTTTTAATTTCTTGTTTTAAAAATGATACATTAAAATCAAGATTTTTATTATTAGCTGGATTAATAATATAAGGGGCATGAACTATTATATTATTTAAATCAATATTATTATATTCTAATAATTCATGTGCTTTTAAAGTTAAATCAGTGTTAATTGGTAATCTACTTGTATTTTGCGGAGCTCCTGTATAAAACATAAAAGTAGTTGAACCATAGCTTAGAGCTTCTTCGATACTTCCAATTAATTGTTTATCTTTAGTAAATCCTACATGTGAACCAATAATCATATAATCACCTATAAATATTATAACATATTCTTACTTCTATTTTCTAACTCTTTTATATTACTTATTGGAGTTGGTAAATTTTCTGGCATAGTACCACCTACTTCTTTTATAGCTTTTCGAACTGCTTTGCCAACTTCATCAATATGCTTAATACTTTCATTTATTTTTAATTCATTCATTATTTCACCACCTTTCTTTTTTGAATGATTTACCCCTTTCATAAATAGTTTACGATTTATTTTTTTAATTTCCTTCTTAAAAGTAAAAAAAGAATTACTTATTTGTAATTCTTTTTAAATTCATCTCGATATTCTAAGATTCTATCTTCTTTTATTGCTTCTCTTAATTCTTCCGTAAGTCTAATTAAGAATCTAATATTATGAATAGATAGTAATCTTTGTCCAAATGTTTCATCAGCAGTAATTAAATGTTTAACATATGCTTTAGTATAATTTTTACAACAATAACAATCACAATTTTCTTCAATTGGGGTAAAATCTTCTTTATATTTAGCATTCTTAATATTTATTTTGCCATATTTTGTATAGGCATGTCCATGGCGCGCAAGTCTCGTTGGCGCAACACAATCAAATATATCTACTCCTCTAATAACATTTTCAACTATATCAATCGGATCTCCTACACCCATTAAATATCTAACTTTATCCTCAGGTAAATATTTACATGAATATTCTACTTGTTTATATTGAACATCTTTAGGTTCACCAACAGCGGTACCACCTATAGAATAGCCATCAAAATCCATTTTAACTAATTCCTCGGCACAATGACGTCTTAAATCTTCAAAATCAGCTCCTTGCACAATTCCAAATAAAGATTGACGTGGATTATTAAATACGTCTTTACCTCTTTTAGCCCATCTTAAAGTTCTTTCAACTGATTCTTTAACGTATTCATAAGTATTAGGAAAACCTACACATTCATCAAAGGACATTGCAATATCTGAATCTAGTTTATTTTGAATTTCAATACTTTTTTCTGGTGTTAAAATTAATTTATCACCATTTAAATGATTTTTAAAATGAACTCCTTCTTCCGTAATATCTTTTGGTTTAGCTAAAGAAAATACTTGAAATCCACCACTATCAGTAAGTATTGGTCCATCCCAGTTCATAAACTTGTGCAAACCACCAGCATGATCAACAACGTCTTCACCAGGTCTTAACCATAAATGATATGTATTAGCTAAAATAATTCCACTATTTACTTCTTTTAGTTCTTCTGGGCTTAATGTCTTAACCGTAGCTTGGGTACCCACTGGCATAAACATTGGTGTATCATATGTTCCATAATTAGTATGGATTTTACCTAAACGAGCATTTCCATCTTTTTTTAATAATTCATATTTTATTTTCATAAAACCACCTAATTCATTATAACAAATTATATAAAGAAATAGAAGACTTATTTGTCTTCTATTTTACAACTTCAATATCAATATTAGCTTTATGACCATTTAAATCTATTTCTGTAGATAAACTATCTTTTTTAGATATACTTACTGATAAAGTTTCACTTTTAATAAATTCCATAAAGTTATTTATTGCTTCTTCTATTTCACTATCAGAATTATAATATAAGTTAATTCTATCAATTATATTGAAATCACGTTCTTTTCTTAAGTTTTGAACTTTAGAAATTAATTCACGAGCTAATCCTTCTTCAATTAATTCTTTAGTTAAAGTTGTATTTAAAATAATAAATTTATTATTCATCGTAGCAACATCAAAGCCTTCTTTCGCATTATATCTAATATCAGCCATATAAGGTTCTACTGTAAATTCACCATCTAAATTAACTTTAATGTTTTCCCCATTATTTAATTTGTTTACTTCCTCAATTGTTAAGTTATTTAAAATATCAGTAAACTCTTTCATTTTAGATCCTAATATTTTACCAACTTCTTTAAAATTAGGTTTAACACTTAAAGTCATAAATTCTGATAAATCATCTTTAAATACTACTTCTTTAACATTTAATTCTTCTTTAATTAATTCAACTAAATCACCAATTATAGTTTTATTTTTACCATCAATAATAACTTCACTTATTGGTTGTCTTACCTTTATTTTATCCTCTTCTCGAGCATTTCTACCTAATGATATTAAGTCTCTAACTAAATCCATTCTTTCTTCAATTGCTTCATTAATATATTCTTCAGTATATTTAGGAAAATCACTTAAATGAACAGATTCTTCATTAGTTAAATCACAGTATAATTCTTCTGATGTGTAAGGAATAATTGGCGCACACATTTTAGCTAAACCAACTAATACTTCATAAGTTGTGATATATACTGCTTTTTTAGAAGTATCCATCTCACTCTTCCAGAAACGATCTCTATTACGTCTAATATACCAATTAGATAAATCTTCTGAGACAAAGGAAGTTATTAATTTAACAACAACATTTAAATCATATGAATCATAGGCTTTAGTTACTTCTTTAACTAGCTTATTATATTTAGAAAGTAACCATTTATCAATTTCTTCCCTATCTTCATATTTTACACTACATTCACTTATATTTACATTATCAATATTAGCATAGGTTTGGAAAAAAGTATAAGTATTTTTAAGTGGATTAAAGAATTTTGAATGTACTTCTTTAAGTCCATCTAAATCAAATTTTAAAGGTGTCCATACTGGTGATACATAGAACATATACCATCTAACATTGTCCGCACCATATTCTTCAATTGTTTCAATTGGGTCAATTATATTACCAGTTGATTTACTCATTTTCTTACCTTGACCATCTAATACCATATCATTAACAACAACATTTTTAAAACAAGATTCACCAGATATAATTGTTGAAATAACAAGTAGTACATAGAACCATCCTCTTGTTTGATCTAATCCTTCAGCAATAAAGTCAGCTGGGAATTGTGATTCAAATAGTTCTTTATTTTCAAATGGATAGTGGAATTGAGCATATGGCATAGAACCGGAATCAAACCATACATCTAAGACATCTTGGACACGAGTTAAAGTGTCTCCTGTATTAGGTGATTTAATATGGATATTATCAATATAAGGTCTATGTAGTTCCATATTCATTACATCAACATCTTCAATAGCGAGACTTTGTAGTTCTTCTCTAGAACCAACACAATATAGCTCACCAGTTTCATCATTTTTCCAAATTGGTAGTGGGCAACCCCAATATCTTGATCTTGAAATACCCCAGTCAACCATATTATCTAACCAGTTACCAAATCTTTTTTCACCAACATAATCGGGATACCAATTTATTTTACTATTAGCTTCAATTATTTTATCTTTATATTTAGTTGTGGCAACATACCAAGCTGGTTTTGGATAACTTATTAAAGCACTTTTACATCTCCAACAATGTGGATAATCATGAACAATTTTAATTTTTTTAAATAATTTATCGTTTTCTTTTAACCACTTAACAATTTCTATTTCTAAATCTTTATCAGTAACTAAAGTTCCTTTCCATGGCCCTTCGGTATAGCAACCATCTGGTCCAACAGGGTTTACAAAACCGATACCATTTTCTTGACATACACGGTTATCATCAGCACCATAAGCTGGAGCAATATGAACAATACCAGTACCATCTGAATCAGTTACATAATTATCTGCGACTACTTCAAAAGCTTTTCCTTCAACTTTAACAAAAGGCATTAGTTGCTCATATTTCATACCAACTAAATCAGTTCCTTTATATGTTTCTAAAATTTTAACATCTTCGCCTAATACTTTTTCAACTAATGTTTCACACATAATAAATTTATAACCCATTGATTCAACTTTTACATAAGTTAACTCTGGATTTACGCATAAAGCAACATTAGCGATTAAAGTCCAAGGAGTAGTTGTCCAAGCTAAAAAGTATACATCTTCATCTACTTTTTTAAGTGGGAAAATTACCGTATTAACTGAATCTTGTTCATATCCTTGGGATACCTCATTAGCTGATAATTCAGTACCACATCTTGGACAATACCATAATACTTTATTACCATGATAGATTAAATCTTTATTAAACATTTCTTTAATAATCCACCATTCTGATTCAATAAATTCATTGGAACATGTTACATAAGGATGTTCACAATCAATAAATTGACCCATCATATCAGTAAGTTTATTTACTTCATCAATGTTTATTGCCGTATTTTTGTTACATTCTTTACAGAAGTTTTCAATACCAAAAGACTCAATATCAGCTTTTGTTTTAAAGCCTAATTTCTTTTCAACATTAACTTCAATTGGTAACCCATGGGTATCAAGACCAATTTTTCTTAATACTCTATATCCTTGCATTGTTTTATACTTAGTAAATGAATCTTTTATTGCTTTAGCTAAAACATGATGAATTCCAGGTTTAGCATTAGCATATATTGGTCCATCATAAAAGACAAAGTCTTCACAACCATTTCTATTTTCAATTGTTCTTTCTAAAATATTCATTTTTTTCCAACGAGCAAGAATATCTTTTTCAACTTCATTTGTTTTTCTCTTATCTAATTCTTTAAACATAAAATCATCCTTTCATAAAAAAAATCACATCCCGATAAGGACGTGATTTTACGTGGTACCACCTTAATTTATACTCAATAACTATAACGCGTTACCGTTTTTACCTTCGTAAAACACAACTTGAAAGTGATCTAAATTTAACTATCTTATTCCTTTTCACCAAACCGGAACTCTCTTTAAAGAATCATTAAATTCCGTCTTTCGCACTTGTTTATCTACTACATTATATTACTTTTTTTAATTTAAGGCAAGTAAATTTATATATTTTATTATATATAAAAATTATTTATTACTTATAAGTTTATTTTCTTTTTCGAGTTCTTTTAAACTTTTATTAGGTGTGGGCAAATTTTCTGGCATTGTTCCGCCATTCTTTTTAATAACTTCTCTTATATTTTTACCAACATTATAATGAGTCATATTTGCATTATCCTCCCCATTAATATTATCTTTGATTAACTTTTCATTAGTTTGTTCAATTCTAAATAAATTAGTAGCAAGTTCACTAGAACCCATATTATCCAATATATCTTCTCGATATCGGAGTTTTTTTCTTTTAGCTATATCATTAGCTGTTTCACCATTGTATAAACCTCTATAACCATAATTATGAAATTTATCAAAATTTTTAACTCCTGATTTTAAAGCTGTCTGATTTAAATTATAATTTCCTTTTTTGGTTAAGCTTCTCATATACAATCTTTTTTCATCTTCGGATAATTGTTCATATTCACTTTCAAGTATCTCTTGCTTTCTTGTCTGAATAGCAAAATAAGTTTGGGCTAGAGCTATTACTTTTTTTCTAGGGTCACCATTTTGAGCTATTAGATAACATGCATATCTAGTTAATTTGTAATCTTTAATAATAACTTCGGCATTATTATTGCGCTTTGACAACTTGTCGGCGCCGACAAATTGTTCAGAAACCTTATATTCACTACTTTCACAAGTTTTTATCGCTTTTTCAATTACACCATTAAACTTTCTCCATTCAGCATATTCTAACACATTTTGTAACTCTCTTGCATACCAGTATTCATTACCATCAAAATCAATATGTTTAATACTTTCAAATACATCTTCTTTTATTTTTAATTTATACATAAAAATCTCCTTTCTTAAGTTGTATATGATAACATCCATATATGTAATAATTTGTCGGTTTATATAAAAAAAAGAACTTTTTTTAAAGTTCTTACATATATTTATTCATTTGTTTCATCATTTGGTTGACTTGTTTTTGACTTGGAGTTCTACCCATACCACTCATCATAGCTCTAATCATTTGTTCATTGATTGGTGGATTTTGTTTTAAGTATTTTTTCATTACTTTACGAGCAATCATAAATCCAATAATAGCTCCAATAATAAGTCCTATTAAAATAAGTAAAATATCATGTAACATCTAATCATTCCTTTCTATAAATCTTTCAAAAAGTCATCAATTGTCATCATTTTTTGATCAATTGAATCTAAATCGATATTTTCTTTTTCTTCTTTTTTTAATTCTATATTTTCTTTTGTTTCTAATTCTTTATAAATAAAGGTATCAATTATTTCTTTTTTAGAAATACTTGAACCAGTAGAATATCTATCCATAATTGGTAATTCAGTTAATTTAAGATAACTAATTTCATCAGTTTTTAAACCGATTGTTTCTTTATAATTAACAATGAATGTTTTTAAAATATAATATGGGTTTGTCTTAATATCTCTTATTATTTGAACACCTTTACGCGCTCTTGAGATACATTCAAACTCAGATAATTTTATTCTCTTAGCAGTCATTTTATTCGTGATAACAGTTAAGTATTCTTCACTATCACCATAAATATGTGAACTTACTACACTATCTTGTTTTAAGTTAATTGATTTGACACCACTTGTTCTTAAACCCACAACTGGTACTTCACTTAAACGGTATTTAAGACCTAAACCATTTTTTGTCGTAACAAAGACATATTTATCAGTATCAAAGCTTACATCTATTACTTCATCATTATCTTTAAGTTTCATACAAGTAATTGGTTTTGAATAGCGACTAGCTTTAAACTCAATTAATTTTGTTCTTTTAATCATACCATCTTTCGTAAATGTTGTTACATATTTATCTTCGTTAAAATCATATACTGGTAAACTAGCTATAATGCTTTCTGTTTCTAAAAGTGGTATTAAGTTACTAACATGTTTACCTAAATCTTTCCATTTCATTTCTGGTATTTCATAAACTGGAATATATAAGTAATTTCCTTTATCAGTAAATAATAATAATGTATCCATTGTATTCATCTTATATTTACCAATTGCGTAATCTAATTCCTTTAATCCTGTTTCATCTTCAGTTGCTTCCATACTACGAGGACTAACACGTTTAATATATCCTTCTTTTGTTACAACAACAATAACGTCTTCTTTTGGAATTAATGCTTCAGCATCTATCTTAATTTCGGTTATTTCATCTTTTATTTCGGTTTTTCTAGGTGTACCATATTCTTCTTTTACTTTTTTAAGTTCATGTTTCATTAATGATTTCATTTTATCTTCATCAGATAAAATTAATTCTAAAGCTTTTATTTTACTTTTTAAATCTTCAAATTCAGCTTCTAATTCTGTTACATCAGTATTTGTTAATTTGTATAATTGTAAAGCAACAATTGCTTTAGCTTGTTTTTCCGTAAAGCCATACTCTTTACATAAATTAATTTCGGCATCACTTCGATTTTTACTAGCTCTAATTGTTTTAATTACTTGATCTAGTATTGATAATGCCTTAATTAATCCTTCAATTATATGCATTCTTTCTTTATAAACATCTAAATCAAAATTACATCTTCTCGTAATTACTTCTTTTTGATGTTCAATGTATGCGTCTAAGATAGGTATTATACCTACTGTCATTGGTCGACCATTAACAATTGCGACCATATTGTAGTTATATGAAATTTGTAATTCAGTATTTTTAAGTAAATAATTTAAAATTAAATCAGTATTAGCTTCTTTTTTAAGATTAATAGCTATTCTAGTTGGTTCTTCAAAGTTGGATTCATCTAATACTTCTACAATTCCATCTATTTTTTTATCAATTCTTATTTCGTCTATTTTTCTAACTAAGTTAGCTTTATTTACTTCAAAAGGTATTTCGGTAATTAAAATAGTATGCTTACCTTTTTCTTTAATTATTTCTACTTTTGATTTTACAATAATTTTACCTTTACCACTAGTAAAGGCATCAACTATTCCGTTTTTTCCTTCTACAATACCACCAGTTGGAAAATCTGGCCCCTTAATGATATCTAATAAAGTTTCTAATCGGCAATTTGGTGAATCAATTCTTTTAATTGTAGCATCAATTACTTCACCTAAATTATGAGTAGGAATATTGGTTGCATATCCAGCTGATATACCATTCGATCCATTTACAAGTAAATTAGGAAATTTTGCTGGTAAAACAACTGGTTCTTTTAAAGTATCATCAAAGTTCCAGATCATATCAACAGTATCTTTATCAATATCTTTTAAAAGTTCCATTGATATTTTGGCTAGTCTTGATTCTGTGTAACGCATAGCAGCTGCACCATCACCA
>CAJOJO010000002.1 GCA_905235045.1 uncultured Bacilli bacterium | reverse complement strand
AACAACAATGTCAAAATCTTTTTTATTATTTATAACGGCATTTAATAAACGATATTTTAAATTTAATGTTTTAACGATTGCTAAAGCAATAGTTGTTTTACCAACACCAGGTTTACCATATAAAATCATTGAGTATATTTTTTTGTTTTTAATTAAATTATATAGTATTTTATCTTTACCTAATAAATGCTTTTGACCAATAATGTCATTAATATTGTCTGGTCTTAATTTAATAGCTAATGGTTCATTCATATTATCACCATTATCATTATAGCAAATAAATAATATATAATCAAGCAAAATAAAACATTTGTTTGTATTGACAAGTGTGTTCGGGGGGGGGGTATAATTATAAATAGAGAGTAGGGTTATAATGAAAAAAATAGTATTTGGATTTATAATAGGCGTATTAGTAAGTGGAGGAGTTGTGTATGCTACAACATTGATAGATTCAAAGGATGTAACATATACACCAAGTAATAATGAATTTAATGCTAATAATGTAGAAGATGCATTGGATAAATTATATGAAAAATCATCTAATACTCCAACATTATTTAATATTTATACTTCTCATGGCAGTTTTTCAAACACTACATCTTCACAACAATACATTGATATTGATTTGGGTACATCTAATGTAGATATATCAAAAAACTGGACAATACTGGTAGTACCTGAGAATAAAAGTAGTATTGTATGGCTTATTAGACATAATGCTAATGCAACAACCGTATCCGTTATGGGAAATGGGATTACTACGCAAAATATTCAATATACGTCAACTCCTTCGGCTTCTCCTTATTCTCCAGTAGTTGGAATTACTAACAGAACAATAACTATTAATACATCATATGGTGGAAATAGTATGGATACAGTTGCTAGTATTTACTACGGAATTGATTAATACAAAAATAATATTCTACATAAAAAATGCAAATTTGTAAGGCATTTTTTTATTGACTTTTGCTGTTGGGGGGGGGGTATAATTATAAATAGAGAGTAGGGATTAAATGAAAAAAATAGTTTTAGGCGTTTTCATTGGATTACTAATAAGTAGCGGAGTTGTGTATGCTACAACATTGATAGATTCAAAGGATGTAACATATACTCCAAGTGATAATGAATTTGATGTTAGTGATGTAGAAAGTGCATTGAATGAACTATATGATAAAATAAATGCTAAATCGAATAATCCAATATCAATAGACATTTATCGTGGTAGTAAAACAATTATAGAGGTAAATGCAGATGAAATTACATTTACTGCTAATGGTGATGCAAATGGCAATGCTGTAACTTATCCAACTCAGTGGTATATTGCTGGTAGTAATAATTTAACTGATTGGACTCAATTATTTGATTATAAATGGGCAACTACTACTACTTTTTCAAAAACATATACAGTTAATATAAATGAATATAAGTATATTAGATTTGGAAGTGGAAATGGTCAATTAAATTATGTATCAGTTGCGCATTTTAATAATATTGTATTTAATTAAAAAATGTAAAGTTATTGTTTAATCAATAACTTTTTTTATTTATTTTTTTAAAATTATAGTATAATAATAATGAAGGTAGATGAGTATGAATTATATAGAACAATTTAAAAACTATTTATTAATTGATAAAAAATATAGTTCTAATACTATGCTTTCTTATGAAAATGATCTTCATAATTTTTTAAAATTTATAAAAAAAGATTTAAAAAAAGTAAAGAAAAAAGATGTATTAAAATTTTTAGAAGATTATACTAATAAAATGAATACTAGATCAGTTGCTCATGCTTTAACTGTATTAAGAAGTTTTTATAATTATTTAGAACAACAAAACATTATAGATGAAAATCCTACTGATAAAATAGAATTACCAAAACTTAGAAAAACATTACCAACTGTTTTAAATACAAATGATATTGATAATCTATTGGATATTGATTTAAAAACTAGTAAAAACTATCGTGATAAAGCGATGTTAGAATTAATGTATGCATCAGGTTTAAGAATAAGTGAATTATTAAATATTAAAATGAGTGATATTGATTTAGTTAATGCTACTGTATTAGTAAATGGAAAAGGCTCTAAAGAAAGAATTATTCCGATTGGTGATTATGCTATTTACTATGTTGATTTATATATAAAAGAAGCAAGAAATAAATTACTTCATAATAAAATAAGTGATTATTTATTTTTAAATAATAGAGGAGAACAAATATCAAGACAAGCATTCTTTAAAACAATTAAAGAACTAGCTAAAATAAAAGGTATAAATGTTAATTTTTCACCTCATACATTAAGACATTCATTTGCTACTCATATGTTAGAAAATGGAGCTGATTTACGTAGTATTCAAACTTTATTAGGTCACTCTAATATTTCAACAACACAAATATATACTCATGTTTCTAATAATATAAAAAAAGAAACATATAAAAATCATCCACATGAAGGAGGAATATAAAATGTTTAAACGTATATTTTTAATTGTTTTAGACTCTGTTGGTATAGGTGCTGCTAAAGATGCTAAAAACTTTGATGATGAAGGAACAAATACTTTTCTACACGCTGTAGAAGGTCATGAAGAATTAGGAAACTTTAAAAAATTAGGTTATTATAATATTTTAAACAGTACTCATAAAAAAACAATATCATATTATACAAAAGCTAAAGAAATCAGTAATGGTAAAGATACTTTAACAGGCCATTTAGAAATGATGGGAATTATAACAGTTAAACCTTTTAAAACATTCTTAAATGGTTTTCCTGATGAATTAATTAAAGAAATAGAAAAAATAAGTAATCGAAAAGTAATAGGTAATTGTGCTGCTAGTGGTACTGAAATAATTAAGGAATTAGGGGAAAGGCAAATGAAAACTGGTGAGTTAATTGTCTATACTTCTGCTGATTCAGTATTACAAATTGCTGCTCATGAAGAAATAATACCTTTAGAAGAACTATATGATATATGTTCTAAAGTAAGGGAGTTAACTTTAAAAGACGAATGGAAAGTAGGGCGTATTATTGCTAGGCCTTACATAGGTACAAATAAAGATGATTTCACTAGAACACCAAATAGACATGATTATGCATTAAATCCAGTTAACGAAACTGTTTTGGATAAACTAAAACATAATGATTATGATGTTATAAGTATTGGTAAAATAGTTGATATATTCAATAACTGTGGTATTACTGAAAGTATTAGAACAAAAGATAATGCTGATGGCATAAATAAAATAATTGAAATAACTAAAAGAGATTTTGAAGGATTATGTTTTGCTAATTTAAATGATTATGATTCAAAATATGGTCACAGAAGAGATAAAGAGGGCTATTTTAAAGCATTAAAGGAATTTAATGATAAATTACCCGATATAATGAATTATTTAAAATACGACGATTTATTGATAATTACCGCTGATCATGGAAATGATCCTACATATAAAGGAACAGATCATACAAGAGAAAATGTTCCAGCAATATTTTATTCTAAAAGATTTCTTAATCCTAAAAAACTAGACGAATTTGATACTTTTTCAAATATAGGAGCTACTATAGCAGATAATTTTAACGTTGATAAAGTTAATGGTAAAAGTGTATTAGATAAATTAAATTAGGCATATATTTAAATGGTGATATAATGCCTTTTTTATTGACTTTTTTAGCAAGCATTTCAACATTAATTGGAACAATTTTAATATTTATACCTAAAAATAAAAAAATAATTATTGGTTCTTTGGGATTTGCTGCTGGAGTAATGATTACAATTTCAATTATTGATTTAATTCCGGAATCATTTAAGTTAATTAATTTATATTTTAAAAATATAACTTTTTTAATTGTTTTACTATTTATTAACATTGGCATAATTATATCAATGTTAATAAATAAAAGACTAGAAAATGACAATGGTTTGTATAGGGTAGGTATAGTTAGTATGATTGCTCTTATTTTACACAATATTCCTGAAGGAATTATTACCTTTTTAACAAGTAATAGTAATTTAAAACTAGGAATTAGTGTTACAATTGCGATAGCAGCCCATAATATTCCAGAGGGTATAACAATAGCATTACCAATTTACTATGCTACAAATAGAAAAGGGAAGGCTATTATATATACTTTTATATCAGGTATATCAGAATTTGTTGGAGCAATACTTGCATTTTTATTTTTAAAAAATTATATTAATAATTTTAACTTAGGAATGCTATTTAGCATAACTGCAGGAATTATGCTTTATATAGCTGTTTATGAATTATTACCATTATCACTTAAATACAAGAATAAATTTATAACAATTTTATGGCTTGTTATTGGTTCTATATTTATTTATATTTTTAAATAAAAAAAGAGAGAGAAAATATCTCTCAAGTGGATGATTAATCTACTTATTCATCAAATGAATTTTTGTTGTTGTTCATTTCAGAAGATTTAGATTCTTCAAACCCAGTGATCTTCTTGCTTGAATTGCTTTTGCTATTTCTTGCATTTGATTTGTTGCAATTCTTAACTGATTGCGTATTTTTTACGCTTTTTTTGCTTTTTTTCATCTTTCATCACCCAATTATAGTATGGGTAATAATATTAAAAATATACACCCTTTTTTACTCCCTATTTTTACTTTTAATAGGGTAAGCTAGACATATTGTTTTTTTTATGAAAAATAATATTTTAATTATATGAAATATTTATAAATCAGTAAAATATTATTTTTTCTCAAAAGAAGAGTAGTTATAAATTTTTTTAGATTTATAAATTAAATTTAAAATAAAATTATATATTTATATAATTATTAAAATGATATTATTTTTAAAAAAATATAAAAGTTAACATAATATAAATTATAGGAAGTTATAATTATACCAAAATCAATATAGTTGTTAAGCTTGTTTTCTATTATAATATAAGGCTTAATTTAATTTTAACATTAATTACTTATAATAAATAATACTCTTAATATTTTATATTAGCTAATATATATTTTACTCTATTTTGAATTATTTATAAATATATTATTTTAAAAAATCTCCATTTTTAATATTTTTTATTACCCTTCTTTTTTTAAATAAAAGAAAGAGGGGGATTAAAAAGAAAAATCCTTTTTTAAGGATTTAATTTACTACTCTTGATTCTATTTCAGCAATTTTTGCTAAAACTTCACTAGCATTATCGTTAGTAATAGCTGTATATCCAAGTTCTTTTAAAGCTTGTACTTTTAATGTATTTAATTCTAAAGTACGACTCATTTTTTCTTCCATTTTATGTTCTATTTGATTAACAAAACGTTTATGAGCTTCAGCTAATTTACTTTTTGATACTCCCCCATTCCCACTATATGAGATTGTATTGTTATATAAAACAAAAGCTGTATAAATAACACTTTCAAATACAAATTGTTCTTCTTCATTATAAGCAAAATCTAATGGTTTTTCATACCCTGTTGCTTTAGCCATATATGCTAACATATATTTTGTTTCTTTTGAAGAACTCATTGCTTGAATAAAATGGAATAAATAGTCATAAGTTTTATATGTTTCCTCATCATTAGGATCATCTAAATCTTCTCTTGCAATAGCAATAATATTATTTAGTAAATCTTTGTGTTTTTCATCTAACCCATTTAAACTTGTATTACTTCCATCAATTTTGTTTGCTGTTTCAAATAAGCTATTAATTCTTGATTCGACATTTAAAATATAATCTGTATCTACCTTAATTTTATCAATTTCATCAGCTGATTTAATG
This sequence comes from uncultured Bacilli bacterium, assembly GCA_905235045.1. Lineage (GTDB taxonomy): Bacteria > Bacillota_I > Bacilli_A > RF39 > UBA660 > CAJOJO01. Next base: position 39,837 of record CAJOJO010000002.1, on the reverse strand, counting down.
CCTAATAAATTTAGTAATAATACTTTTTTATCTTTTGGCCATTTGTTTAAATCATCCAATTCTAAATAATTATAAATCATTTGTCTAGATACACCTAAAAATTTAGCAAGTTTAACTTTTGATATTCCTAGTTCATGTAAAATTTCATTTAACCTTTCCATATCTTAAACCTCCTAATATAATTTTATCACATAACTATTAAAAGTCAAGGTGTAAACGAAAGGTAAAGTGCATTTTTTGCCTCTATTTTACCAAAAAATATAATTTGTCAAATATATATGGTATCGCAAATGTTTCATATATTACGGAAATAAAGATAATTATAATCGAAATAATAAGAATTTTAGTATATTTTTTAAGTAAAACATGAAAATCTATTGTTTCCTTTTTCATGATTGATTTAATAATTTTTTTGGATATTTTTATTGAATTAGTTACTATTAAAGTATAAACAAAATATTTAATAATTTCGTTTGGAAATAAATATAAAAAACTAAAAATAAGCCCTTTTATTTTATAAGTTAAAACAAAAGAACTTAATGCAAAACCAAGACTAAATATTTTAAAAAAATAGAAAAATATTATAATTGGTATGCCAATTATTGATATACCAAGTAACCAAATAATAATTAAAATAATTAAGTGAGAAAAGAAGGTATCTTTTAGGATGCTTAAAAAATTAATTTGTTTATCATGAATATTAGTTATAAATGTGGTTATATAATCTTTAACAATACTGATATCTTTATTAGATAAAATTGTAATAAAAAATATGCCAAAAATAAATGCGATAATTGATATACCAATTAGAAAATATAATGTTTTAATTTTTTTTAGTTTGTCTAATTTCATTTTTTCACCCAGTTAAATATATGAAATTGTTTTAATTTTATGCATAAATATGTTATAATTGATTTAGGTGATTATAATGAAGAAGAAAAAACACAATAGAAGTTTAATAGTAAGAATAGCTGCTATTATCTTATTGGTTGCAATGATTGCTTCTTTTGTAGCAAGCTGTTTACTTTATTTTTAGTTTAGGATGAATTACCTTATTAATTCCATTACTTAGTATATTGCTAAGTTTTTTTATTATAAAATCTATTTCTTTTGGTGTTACAATTAAATTATATCCTAGTGGTGTTAGAACTGAAAATAATATTTCTCTAATCTCATTATCATTATATTTTTTTAAGTTTATTAGTTTTATTTTATCATTGTACATATAATTTATTGTGTCAGCTACAATTGATACTGCATCAACTACAGTGGGAATGCCAATTGATATAACTGGTATATTTAAAGTATCTTTACTTAATTCCTTACGATTATTTCCTATTCCACTTCCAGGAGATATTCCAGCGTCACTCATTTGAATAGTTTTATTAACTCTTTCGATTGATTTACTAGCTAAAGCATCAACGATAATTACATAGTTAGGTTTAATAGTATTAATAATATTAGTAATTATATCAGCTGTTTCAATACCTGTATCCCCTGTTACACCAGGCGAAAAAGCAGCAATTTCATTGAATCCATTATCTAATTTTGTTATATTAGCTAAGTGAGTAGTAACAACAATATCTCTTATAACGTTTGGCCCTAATGAATCAGGAGTTGAATTACTATTACCTAAACCAATAATAAGTCCCCTACTCTTATCAATATTCTTCATTAGTTTTTCTAAATACTTAATAAATACTTTTTCTAAATTATTTTGATTATCAATATCAGTCACATCGTTAAATTCAATTGTGATATATGTTCCTTCTTTTCTATTTAAAATATTTTTGTTTTCTTTATTTACAATTACCTTTGTAACTGTTATATCTTTATATTCCTCAATATTATATTTTGTTTTGATACTTTGATCTTCAATAACTAAATCAGTATGAATATTAAAATTTTTTAAATCTATTTCGTGTTTCATAGTATCACCACAAATATTTTGGACTTTTTCTTACTTTTTATAAGTAATTGTTGATTTTTTCTTAGAAGTTTGTTAAAATATATTAGAACTATTTGACTTGGAGGTGAAAATATGCCAAATATGAAAAATGCTAAAAAAGCAGTTAAAACTTCATTAAAAAGAAAAGTAAATAATAATAATGTATATAAAGCAAGTTTAAAGAATGCTATTAAGAATACTGAAAAAGCAATATTAGCTAAAGATAAAGCTAAAGCTACTGAAGAATTAGCTATTGCTATTAAAAGATTAGATAAAGCAGCTGCTGCTGGAATTGTTAAACCAAATTATGTAGCTCGTAATAAATCACGTTTAACACTTAAAGTTAACGCTATGAAGTAATTTTTACTTCTTTTTTTTTACATTTATGTTATAATTATTGTAGGTGATAATATGAAAAAACTTATAACAACGTTAATTTTAATTGGAATGATTTACGGAATATATTATTACTACGATGATATAGTTGAATATGTAATGTATAATTTTGTTTATAAAGAAGATTTTGAGTATGATGAAAAAAACGAGTATGCTCGTGATTATAATTTTGAATTTGTTCAACTTACAGATGATTTTACTCCAAAAAAAAGACAAGATATTTTAAATATTATTTATACTTCATTAAATAATGGCTGGAGTAATTTTACTTTCTTTTGTCCACGTAAGGAATATAAAAAATGTTTGGAAGATGTAGAAAATATTACTAATGATGCTACTTTAATTTCAAATATCAATAACTTTGTTAGTACATATAATAGTTATAATAAAATAGTTGTTAATATGAATAGTTACGGAAGAGTTAATATATCAGTTGATAAATTATATGGAGATGAAGATATAAAAGTTATAAACGAAAAAATAGATGAAATATATAATGAAATAATAACTGATGATATGACTATTGAACAAAAAATAAAAGCATTTCATGATTATATAATAAATAATACTTCATATGATGAAGAAAGATCTAACGAAATAAAAAGTAATGCAATAACAAGTTTGAAACACCCTTCTAATACAGCTTATGGCCCTTTATTCACTGGTAAAGCTATATGTGGTGGTTATACAGATGCGATGGCTTTATTCTTAGATAAGTTAGGTTTAGAAAATTATAAAGTTTCTAGTGAAAAACATATTTGGAATTTAGTAAATATTGATGGTAAATGGAAACATCTAGATTTAACATGGGATGATCCGGTAGTTAATACTGGAGCAAATATGTTGATTGATACTTATTTCTTAATTGATGCAAATACTTTACTTACAACAGAACCAATTCAACATAAATTTAATGATAAAATATTTGTTGAAGCAAAATAAAAGCAATAGCTTTTATTTTTTTAAATAATCTATTGCTTCTTGAATGTTGGTAATTTTAACTACATCGATGTTATAGTTATATTTCTTTTTTAAATTTATTGCTTCTTTATAGTTTTCTTTTGGGACAAAGAATATTTCTGCTCCATTATTAACAGCTCCTTTTATTTTATGTTTAACACCACCTATTTCACCTACAGTACCGTCTAAGGCAATAGTGCCTGTTCCGGCAATAATACGCCCTTTTGCTAGGTTAGAATTAGTTATATGATCATAGATAGTAAGAGCCATCATAAATCCACCAGATGGGCCATATTCAGTATTATCAGATTTAAATTTTAAATTACTTTTAAATTCAAATGATGGTAAAATTAGAATACCAATTACTTCTTTACCATCTAATGTATATTTTTTGGCGGTGCGAGTTAATTTTTTATCATTATTTAAAACGGTTAATTTAACTGTTTTTTTACTTTGATTAATTAATTCACTAATATCATTTTCATTAGTTATATTAGTACCATTAATCGCAATTATTTCATCACCTATTTCAATATCTGATTTGCTGTTTTCATCAACATATGTTACATAAAAATGAGTTTTATCAATTTTAATATCTTTGTTAGCAAGTTTATAGGCAACTAATTCAGCTACTTGATTAGATGTTTGAAAATATCTTTTACCAAGATAATCAGTTTCTTTTTGCGTAGTATTTTTATTTACCGGAATTGCATCCCAATTACGATCAATTAAACTATATAAATAAGTTAATACATTCGCATCGGAAGAAGCTACATAAGCCATATTAAATGACCCATTTGTTTCATATCCTTCTATTCGATCATTTAAATTAATTAAACCACCAGTTCTTTCAATAGTATATGGTAATTTAATAAATACTAGTAAAAAGGATAAGATGAATACAAAAAAACAATACCAATATTCTTTTAATATTCTTTTAATCATGGTCTTTTCCCCCATTTCTTATAATACAATTATAATATAAAATGGTGATTTTATGAAAAAAATAGTTAATTTTTTACTACTTTTCTTTTTTATTTACATAACTATACAAATTTTTATTAATAATGATAATATTAAATTTTGCTTTTTTGAAGCAATAAATATTTGGTATTATCAAGTATTACCAAATTTATTGCCAATGTTTATGATTAATAGTTTTTTACTTAATTATGGATTTGCTCACTTTTTAGCTATTATATTTGAAAAACCATTTTATTATTTATTTAAAATAAATGGAATTGGTGTATATATATTTTTTATGAGTATGTTATCTGGATTTCCTAGTAGTGCGAAATATATTAAGGAAGTATATGATGAAAATTTAATTAGTAAAGAAGAAGCAACTAAATTATTAGCTTTTACGCATTTTTCTAGTCCCTTATTTATTTTGGGTTTTATAAAAAGTATTGTTGGTTTTAATACGGCAATTATTATTCTTATAGTTCATTATAGTACTAATATTATTATTGGTTTATTATTTAGAAATATTAGTGAATCCGATAATAAAAAAATGGTATATAATGTAAAACCTTTTGGAACTATTTTAAAAAATAGTATTAAAAATAGTATTGATACTTTATTACTTATTTTAGGAACAATTATTTTTTTTATGATTATAAATACAATTATTAATAATTCTAATTTACCTTTTATTTTTAAATATTTTACTAATATATTTTTGGAAATGACAAACGGAATAAATTATGTAAAAAATAATCCGATTTTAATTGTAATGATTCTTTCTTTTGGTGGATTATGTGTTCATTTTCAAGTATTAAGTATAATTGATGGCAAAATAAAATACCAACCTTACCTATTAGCACGTTTATTACATGCCTTTATTTCTGGTATGTTGGTATTTATTATTAGTAAACTAATGTAACTAAGCTATAGTTTTCAATATATTCATTTACTCTAACCCAAATATCTACATTAGTAGCATTTGTTCCATCAGGATTTTTAATGGTATATCCAGTATCGTTAGCAATATCTTTTTTCATTCCGATAGCGAATAATTGATTATTATTACTACCTGTAACATAGTTTTCATCACTATTTACATAACGTAAACCATTTTGCCATGTTTGATCTCCACTATTCATAGTATCAATGAATAAGCCTTCTTCGATTTTTTTATTGTTGGTAAAGTTACTTGTTTGCATCCATCTATTATAGTTTTTAAATGCCCCAGCATTATTCAAACTTGGATAATCAATGATTAGTTCAAAGTAACCATTAGAAAAATCTTCATCGATTGCGTTTTTAACTTTTTCAGTATCTTCTACCTCTTTTAGAATACTTGTTATTTCACTAACTCTTTTTTTGTTTCTAAATATTTCTAGTGATTTTAAAGTACTCATTTTATTAGCATCTTTAGATTTTAAAAATGATTTATAATCATCATAATAAGTTCCTTGTTCTTGATGAAAAATATGCGCAAATATAACTTTGTTTTCAGTGTTTTGAGTTAAGAAATTAGGATTATTATCTTCATCTAAGGCAATAGTCCAATCTTCACCTTGATCAATTAATGTTAGTGGCATTGTAACGCCATTAGCAATTATTGTTGCTTCATTAAAATCTAATTGTTTATTAATGTTAACATCTTCGGTATTGTATGTTTTAACAATATGAATACCAAAGTCATCATCTAATAAAGTTGTTTTAATTGGTATATCTAAATGAAATACGGCATTATTTTTAATATTTGTTGATATATAAAAATAGGTATCAAAGCTTACTTGCTCAATTTGGGTACCTTTATTTAGTTTCATTGTGTAATTATCATATGTAATTGTATTGGCACCTACATCAATTAATAATTTTGCATTTCCATCAGTATATTCAAATGTTAAACATGATATACCACAAGCTGTAATACTTCTTAAGTCTCTTGTATTTAAATCATCATAGATTTTTTTATCCATTATTGCTTGTTTATTTAGTAATGAGGTTTTAATATCACCACTAACATATAGTTCTTTTAAAGAAAATATCAAGTTAAATAACATAATTGCGATAATTGATACTAATGAAAATGATACAGTTAATTCAACAACAGTAAATCCTTTTTTCTTCATTAGTTTTCACCTCCTATTAAAACGGAAGCAAATGTTTTATCCGCAAATGCTACAATTAAACGATTTTTATTTGTTTTATCAGTATCTAAATTCAAAATATATTTTTTAAATTGTGGCTGAAAGATTTCAGAAACATTATTGTTATTTGATAAGTATGTTTTTAAATTAGTTAAATCATCATTAACAAATAATACATAACTAATATTCATAGTTCTTATCATTTCCTTATATAATTCAGTGTCGTTTGGGTTTATAAAATCAATTTCAGGATCAATACTTACATATCCATCTGAACTATTGTTTAATTTGTTTTGTAAATTAGAATATCCATTATTATCTAGTGTAACAATAAATTGACTTAGTTCTTTACTCATAAAAATACCAGGAATAGTATTATATGTAAAACTAACTTCATAACTTGATTTTACATTAACAAATTGAACGTAAAGAAAAACTAATGTTCCTAGGATAACAGTTGATACAATTAGCGTTTCTAAAAGCATAAATCCGCTATTATTTAAAGCATTTTTATTTTTTTTCATAAAGTTTACTCCTTTTTATTGTAATTCTTTCAAATCTATTATATAATATATTCAGAATAAAAGCTAGTCAAAAATTGAAATTTATGACTAAAGGGGATGAAGAAATGTTAAAAAAATTTGATTTTGAAAAAATGCCTGTTGTTGAGGTTGTAAACGAAATATTGGTTGATGCTAGTAAAAAAGGAGCCAGTGATATTCACTTTGATCCACATGAAGATTTTATGAAGATTCGTATAAGAGTTGATGGATCATTGAGTGATTATTCAGAAGTTCCAAATTCAATAAAGAAAAATTTAGTAACACGTGTTAAAATCTTGGCTGGAATGAACATTACCGAAACAAGATTACCACAAGATGGTGCGATTAAAGCTACTATTCAAGGATTAAACTTAGATTTGCGTGTTTCTTGTTTACCAACACTAAATGGTGAAAAAATCGTTATTCGTATCTTAGACTACTCTATGAGTACTAGTGGTCTTGAAGCCTTAGGCTTTAGTGAAAGCAATTTTGAAAAGATAATGAAAATGATTAGTTTACCAAATGGTATTATTCTAGTAACTGGTGCTACTGGTACTGGTAAATCAACCACAGTTTATGCTGTTTTACAAAAATTAAACAGAGAAGATACTAATATTATTACTGTTGAAGACCCAATAGAAATGAACATTGAAGGTGTTAACCAAGTTCAAACAAATAGTGAAATTGGTTTAACGTTTGCTAGTGCTTTAAGATCTATTTTACGTCAAGACCCTAACGTTATTATGGTCGGAGAAATTCGTGATACAGAAACTGCCAAAATAGCTGTTAGAGCATCAATTACAGGTCATATAGTATTATCTACTATCCACACTAATAACTCATTAAATACAATTGAACGTTTATTAGATATGGAAGTTGAAAGATACTTACTTGCTTCTGCTTTAACAGGAATTGTTTCTCAAAAGTTAGCTCGTAAATTATGTCCTAAATGTAAAAAGAAAAAGAAAACTAATGATTACGAAAAAGAAATATTTAAAAAAGTTCTTCATCGTGATATTGATGAAATATACACTACTGAAGGATGCGATGAATGTTCTAATGGATATGTTGGTCGTATTGCCTTACATGAAGTATTGTTAGTAAATCAAGAAATAAAAGATGCTATTAGTAGTAATATGCCAAAAGATAAATTAAGACACTTGGTTTATTCTTCAGATGTTACTACCCTACTTCAAGATGGTTTAGAAAAAGTTGTTCAAGGTGAAACTACTCTAGAAGAAGTATTAAAACTTATTGAACTTGATAATGATGATTCAAAAGAAAGTACATATGATTTAAATGAAGCATTAAAAGTTACTAAGATTTCTCAAGAAGCTAGTAGTACAACTGAAAGTGCTCCACAATTTGAAATGCCTACTTTTGAAGAAAAAGTTGAAGTTAAAGAAGAGCCTAAAGTAGAACCTGAAATTAAGAAAGAAGAACCAAAAGAAGAACCTGAACCAGTTAAAGAAGAACCAAAAGAAGAACCTGAAGTTAAGGAAACTCCAAAATCTGAACCTGTTGAAGAAGATGAGGATGACTTAATGAATATGGAATTTTAAAAGGAACATTACTGTTCCTTTTTTATATTTAATAAAAACATTTCAAAACCAATATTTTTATCTACTAATCCACTTTTAATATTTATATCTAATTCGGCTAAATTATTTAAGTATAAGTATAATTCATCTTTAGTATATTTATTCATTCTTTCCATAGCTTTTCTAATTGAATAAGGTTTTTGTTCTAGAATATCAACAATATCGTGTTCACGATATCCTTTTTTTACTAATTCTTTTACTTGTAAAATTAAGCGGTATTGATTAGCTATCATTATAATAATTTTAATAGGTTCTTCACCTTTTTTAATCATTTCATAGTAACATTCTAAAGCTATTTCTTTATTATTACTTAAAATATTATCTATTAGATAAAATATATCGGTATTTATACTTTTAGTTGTCAAACTTTCAATATCCTCGATTGTAATGTTAGTATCTTTATCTTTATATAATTTTATTTTTTCACATTCTTGATAAATAGTATCTATGTTTTCACCAACTCGGTTAATAAAATAAGAAATTGTTTTTTGATCTATTTTATATGGATTTAAATATTCAATTATTTTTTCATTTAAATTAACTACTTTATTAAATTCTTTTACTTCACCGATTTTTTTAAATAAACTAACTATTTTTTTACGAGAATCAATTGCTTCATTATTTGTTTTAAATATTATAATTGTTTTTTCGTTTGGTAATTTTAAGTAATCATCTAAGTATTTTAAATCTTCTTCATCTACTTTTTTATTATTACTTGTAAATATATAACTATTATCAACAATAATTAGTTTTTTTTCATCAAATAATGATATTGTATTAGCTGCATCAATAATCTCTTTTACCCTATTGTTTTCTAAATCAAAGTATTCAGTATTATATTTATCAATATTATTTTTTTTCTTAATATTATCAATAAATTCATTCATTAGGATGAATTCTTTTCCATATAAAAGATATAGCATACTAAAATCACCTATTAAGATTATATCAAAAAAAAGACTATTTTAATAGTCTTATTTATTTTTTAAAAATTTAATATTTTCTTGGCTTATATAACCGATTATTGTTCCAGTGATAATGCTTAAAACAATCATTAAAGGTAAATAATAAGTTAAATTAGTATTTAATAGAATAATAGCAATAGTAATTTGTCCTAAAATATGACAAGTAGAACCAATTATACTTACACCAATAATTGAAAAATTAATTTTTTTAGCTATAAACATGCCAAATAAGCTTAAAATAGATCCACCTAAACTAAAATATAGGTTAAGTCCAAAACCAGTTCTTAAAACGCTTATAAATAGAATTCTTAGGATTGATACTAATACTGCTTCTTTTAGTCCATAAATGTATAAAGTAGTAACTATAACGATATTTGCTAATCCTAATTTAATACCAGGAATACTAAATAAAGGAATAAAACTTTCTAAAATACCTAATACAATAGATAACGCTATTAAGCTAGATAAACGAGTTATTTTTTGCATTTTAATCACCTACTATTGCATCCAATTCATTATTTTCTATTTTAATAACTACTTTATTTGGTAAGCAAATAAGACTTTCACCAACATTATGAATTTTTTTCTTTTGACATATATGATAAGGACTTATTTCATCAGTTACTGATAAGTAACTATCTTTTACATTGATATGAATATTACCATTATATCCTTTTACATCATAGTCATTATTTTTATTTAAATTAATTTTTAATACTAAATTATTATCATAGTATACATTAGCAGTATTTCCTTTTTCTTGATTAATAAATAGTAATAATACGCAAGCTATAACTAATAGTGTAATAATTAAAATTACATCTTTTTTATTCATATTTATTTATTCCTTCAGAAGTAACTATTTTATCATCACTTATATACCATATAGCTTCTAAATCTTCGGTATTATTTACTATTTCTAAGCCTTCATCTACTGGTAGTAAAAATAAGTATGTTGACATAAAATCGGCATAAGCTGAATCACTAGTAATTACCGTAACACTTTCCATATAATTAGTTGGAAATAATGTTTCTGGATCAATAATATGGTGATATTTATTACCATTATATTCATAATATCTTAAATATCCTCCACTAGTTACTACAGCTTTATTTTCTACTTTTATTATTTTATATATATCAGCTGTATTAGTTGGTTTTTCTAATCCAATTTTATATTTATCTTTTTTATATTTTTTTCCGGTTAAAACATTACCACCTGCATTAATAATAAATTTATCTAGATTGTTTTTTTCTAAATACTCACCTACTTCTTTAGTAACGTATCCTTTAACAATACATCCTAAATCAATGTTTAAATTATTATTTTTTATTTGATTATTTTTTAATTTAATATCACTTATTTTATTATAATTAACATAATTTAATTCTTCTAAACTAGGTATACCATAGCCACTTTCTCTATACCCTTTCCATATATCAATAATATTACCCATGCTGATATCAATTTTACCATTTGATTTATCATATAAAGATATACCGTATTTAATTAACTTAGTTAGTTTTTTATCTATTTTTAAATATTCATCTTTTAAAACATTATTATTTATTGTATAAAGATTGATTAAATTATTATAACTATTATATCGATCAGTTAGTTCATGATAAGATTTAAATAATTCATCGATATAATTAAAAGCTTTATCTACTTTTTTACTATTATTAGAGTATATTTTAATATTTATATAAGTATCAAAATAATAAAAATCTTTTTCATAACATTTAATACTATATTTATTATATATTATAAAACCAAATATGATTAAAATAATTAGTACTAAAAAAATCCAAATTCTTTTCATAAAATCACCTATTAAGATTATATCATAAAAAAAGACTATTTTAGTCTTTTAATACATTTTCATAAACACTTATTAATTCTTTACCTACATGAGTTAGTTCACGAGTTTTTGCCATTTCATATGCTTGATCTAATAAACTAGGTAATTCATTATTTAGTATTTTCTTAGTTAAATCTTCAAATTCATCGATTGCTGAAGCCATATAAACATTTTCTTTATCTTTTAACCATCCTTCAAATACTGGTATATCACGGACTAAGATATTAATTCGACTAGTAGCAGCTTCCATAACTGGAATACCTTCATTTTCTTCATATGTTGGGAATAAAAATAAATCTGCTCCACTATAGCCTCCTTTTAAGATATCTAATTCAACATATCCAGGAAAATATAAGTTATCAAGTTTAGTATTAATAGCTTTTTTAATCGCTTTTGTAGAATATTTTAATGGACTTGATCCAAACCAAACAAATTTATATTCTGGCATTCTTTTTGCTAATTCAACAAAATCAAGAATTCCTTTTCTTTCAATATAGATACCACAACTTATAACTACTTTATCGGTATCTTTAAAATTAAAATAATCACGGAATTTTTTACCTAATTCTTCTTTTTTTTCAAATAATTTTAAATCAATACCGTTTGATATAGCATATATTGGTCGATTTAGTTTATAGTCTTCTAATAATCTTTTAGTATATGGCGTTGGAGCAATAATTACATCACCTAAGCGATAGCATTTACTAATCCACCATTTAAATAAAGGTGCGATTTGATTTGAAAAAATAAATGAATTTTTAAAATCTTCTTTTGTACTATGGGCATGATAAACTACTTTTTTACCCATTTTATGAGCTTTTTTTGCTAAACGATATGATTTTGGACCATAAAAATTAATATGCGCAATATCATAATCATTACATTTAGGATCAGTTGTGTATTCAACATTATTATCTTCCATTGCTTTCATTTGATGCTTAACAGCTTTGCCTAAACCAGAGTTACCAATTTTTTTTAATCCTTCTGTATATAATAATACTTTCATTATAATCACCACTATAATTATATCATAAATTAACTAAAATTACATCATCTCCGATCTTTTTGATTTGCTCCCACTTTATTTCTACTTCACTACTATGAAAGAAATTTATTATTTTATTTTTTTGAATAACTAATGTTTTCATATTACCATTTTCATCAATTATTACATCAATAATTCTCCCAATATTTGTTCCATTTAAGCTAACAATATCTTTTGCTTGTAAATCTGATAAATGCATAATATCACCTATTTAAATATATAAAAAAAAGAGAATAATTATTTCTCTTTTAATGGTTTTATATATAATATCGTTGTGTTATTAAAATCAATATGTTTAATTAGCTTAGTAAAATTGTTATAATTAAGGTTTTTAATTTGGTTATACATATCTTTATTAAATTTATTATAACGAATAATTTCACCCATTATTAAACTATTTATACCATATATATTGTCAGTTAATTTAATTGTTGAACTAAGATAACATTTCTTTTTACGGTTAAAAGTTTCCTCGTTGATTTTTTTCTTGAATTCTTCTTTTAATATTTTTTCTAATTTAGTTGGACATTTACTTTCAACAGCAATGGTAATTAATATATAATTATCTGCTTCATCTAAATAGAAACTAAAATTTTCGGTAATAATTTTTTTGTTTTTTAGTTCATCATTAAATTTAGATGTTGGACCAATTAAAGAATCTAAATAAATAGATAAATATTGATACCACTCTTTTTTACCTAATGGATAACTATTCATATCAATCTTAATTCCCATTAGAAATTTAGGAATAGTTACATTCATATTAATTGTTTGTTTTTTACAATTTACTCTTAATGGTTCATTATATTTTTTAATTTCAATTTTATTTTTAATATTTTTTTTATGAAAATGTTTTTGAATAATTTTTATAACATTATTTGGTTCAACATTTCCTGTTACAACAATAAACATATTATCTGGATTATAGAATGCATTATAGCAATCATATAAATTTTCTTTAGTAATATTTTTAACGCTTTTAATTGTACCACCAACATCTATTCTTGATGGATGATTTACTAATGCATTTTCTTTAATTTTTTGAATTCCATTTCTGAATGGCGAATCTTCATACATTTTTAATTCTTCAATAATAATCCCTTTTTCTTTTTCAACGTTTTTATCGGTGAAATAAGGATTATTTACATAATCAAGTAAGATTTTCATGTTTTTTTCAAAATTATCAGGGCAAGACCAAAGATAAGTTGTTTGAATATTATTAGTATATGCATTAGCAGAAGCCCCTAATTTATCAAATTCTTCAAATGGTGATGAGCCATCTTTTTGTTCAAACATTTTGTGCTCCAAAAAGTGAGCAATTCCATAAGGTACGTTATATTCTTTACCATTATTTTTAAAATCAATAATGTTAGAACCATATTTAGTTGTATAAGTCACATAAACATCATTTATTTTTGTGTTTGGCACAATATATATTTCTAATCCATTAGCTAGTTTTTCGGTATATAATTCTAAGTCAAGGTGAGTAATATTTGTTTTTTTCATTTTATACTCCCTTCTAAGAAAAATATTTTACTTAAATGCATTTTATTAGCAAGTTTAATAACATCATCTTTCTTTACTTTTTTAATGTTTTTGATTCTATTTTCCGGTGTATCGGATTTTATAAAACAGATTGAACGATATAAACTAGATATTTCTCCTATTGAGTCTTGCATATTAATACAGCTATTTTCGTAACATGTTTGACCTTTTTTTATTTCATCTAGGCTAAATTGTCCATTTTTTAAATTTTCAACTTCTTGTAAAATTAGTTTTTTAGTTTTATTAAAATTATTTTTATCAATACCAGCTCTTATTAATAATCCACCACTTAATAAGCCATATGATGAACTAATTCCATAGCATAATGATTCTTTTTCTCTAACGGTTTTAAATAATAGAGAATCACTACTACCACCTAAAATATAATTTAATATTTTCATAACATATCTACTTTCAAAATCGCTTAGTTCATCAAATACATATCCTAAACAAATAGTTGATTGTTTAACGGGTAAACTTTCCTTAGTAATTACTTCTTTGCATATATTATGTTCAATAGTGTAATGATCTAATTCTTGATAAGCTCTTTTTTTAAAGACAAATTTTTTCTTTAAATCTTTTATCATTTTATCCGTTACATCACCAACTACAAATATGTCAATGGTATCGTTATTGATAACATCTAAATAATATTTATATAAATTTTCTTCATTTATTTTATTTAAGTCTTTTAAATTTGTTTTAAAAGTGATTGGATTTTTTGGATTTATTTCTTCAAATAATCTATTAGTAGCATACTCAACTGGATTATCTTTTCTTGATTTAATTGCATCTTTAACTATATCTTTCGCAAGTAAAAAAGATTTTTCATTAAATTTATTATTAGAAACATTTGGATTTAATAATAATTCATATAGTAAATCAATTGCGCGATTAAATTGACCACTTTCAGTATATTTTTCATTTAAAAATGTAGTTGTTGCTCCTAAAATACTACATTTTCCTGAGTTCATACTATATATGTTTATATATGAGCCATATAATTCTTCGGTTTCAATCTCAATTTCTCGACCAGTTTTATATTTTTTGCTAGTGTCCAATAATGTATTTACTAAAACAGAACGAATTGTTCGTTCATTTTTAGTAATTGGCCTACGAAAACAAATAGTTACTTCAACATTTTTAAATTTATTAGTTTTAATTATATGTAGATTATAACTTGGTAATTGTTCTATTTTATAATTCATAAAACCCTCCTTATATCATTTTTAAAGCTAATTCAATCATTTTATCAAGCGTATTTTGTCTATCATAAGCACTCATTTCTTCTTTAGTAACTAAACTATCAGAAATCGTTAATAAACAAGTAGCATTTTTATTAAATTTATTAGCATTATGCATTAAAGCGTATGATTCCATTTCCACAGCTATACAATTGTTTTTATTAAACATTTCTTCAAAATTATCAGTATCTTTATAAAAAACATCACTAGATAATATACGTCCATATTTAATATTCTCATTTTTTAATAAATTATTTAAATTATCGGATGTTTTTAATAAATTATTTTCAATTCCATCTTGAACATAACTAAAATTAGAATCGGTATATACTTCAGTAGCCAAAATTACATCTCCTACTTTTAAACTAGGATCATAAGCTCCAGCACTGCCAATTCGAATAATGTTTTCAACACCATAAAATTTAAATAATTCATATGAATAAATGCCAATACTACCTAATCCCATACCGCTAGCCATAATGGTAACTTTTTTCCCATTATAATATCCAGTAAATGCATAAACATTTCTAATTTTATTTACTAATTTATAATCAGTTAGATATTTTTTAGCAATATATTCAGCTCGTAATGGATCTCCTGGCATAAGAACAGTTTCGGCAATTTCACCTAATTTTGCTTCAATATGTGGTGTCATATAATCATCTCCTAGAATTATTATAACATATAAAATCTTTTAAATGTGTAAAAATACATAAAAAAAGGTAGTTTTTACTACCTTAATTATTTATCCCATGTCTTATTTTTGGTGTAGCTTCAGTAATACGAGCAAATGTATAACCATTATTTTTACCATAAGTAATTATATCTCTTAAAGCGTTTAATGTTTTATAATTTGATTCAAAATCATGCATTAAAACTATATTAGTTTTATCGTTCAAATTATTTATTGTATTATAATATACATCACTAGCTGTATATGACCCACTTGCATCACCACATGATACATTCCAATCAAAATAGATATATCCTCTATTACTTACTTCAGTTGCTAAAGTAGTCATAATACCAGGATTAAATTTACTTACAGTATTAGAACTACCGCCTGGAAATCTTATTATATTAGCATCAGCACCAGTTATATTTTTAACTTTATTTTTAATTGCTTCTAAATCTTCAAAATAAGCATCTACACTAGTATATATTTGACCATAATTGTGAGTGAATGAATGAAGAGCAACTGTATGACCTTCATCAAATTCCCGTTTAATTAAATAATTTAAATCATCACTATGATTAATTACAAAGAATGTTGCTTTAACATTTTCTTCTTTTAAAATATCTAATATATCTGATGTTACAGTATAACTTGGGCCATCATCAAATGTTAAATAAATAACTTTATCACTATCTGGTTTAGTTACAACTTTAACAATCCTTTTTATTTCATTAGTATTACCATTATTATCGGTTACTTGATAACTAACTTCATATTCGCCAACCTGATTAGTATTTACTTCCCCTAAAATGTTGATTTTATCAGTTATATCCCCATCACAATTATCAAAAGCACTAGCTCCTGGTTCTTCATATGTAGAACCAGTATAAAGATAAATATAAGCATCCCCATTTAAAGTTAATTCTGGAGCTTTATCATCATTAACAATTAATTCACGTTCTAAACTAGCAGTATTTCCTTTTTTATCAGTAACAAAATAGGTAACTGTTTTACCTTTTTTTGTAACTTTAATTTTATCAGTAATATCCCCATCATAGTTATCGATTGCGGTTGCTCCTTCATCATTATATTCTAAAGAAGCACAGACATTAGTTTTTGATTCCCCATTTAAAGTTAAAACTGGTGGGGTTGTATCTTCTACAATAATAGTTCTTGTTCTAGTATAAGTTTTACCACGATATTTAACTTTGTAATATACTGTGTATTTTCCTGTTTTTTTAGTATTAACTTTACCAGTTATTTTAATATCTTTTATTTTTTCAAAATTAACTCTTGCTTCGGCACCTAATTCTTTATATTCACTATTTACTTCCATGCGAATTATTACATCCCCTTTTAATTCAATTTGGGGGATAAAAAAATACCAAAAAAATAGAATTAAAATTACAACTAAAAAAGATAAACTCAAAATCCATTTTCTTTGTCTTTTATATAGTTTTTTTAAAAAGTTAATGTCCTCTTTCATGCATATTACTTCCTTTTGGCATTATTATAACATATATTTTTAATATTTTGCACAAAAAAAGAGTATAAATACTCTTAAAAACCAATATATAAACAAATTAGAAAGAATGCTACACCTAAGCAAAATGTTAAACGGGTTATAAATAACTCACCGCCTCTTTCTTTACGATTTTTAAATAATGAATCATTACTACCAGATAAAGCTCCCATAACACTTTCTGCTTTACCTGCTTGTAATAATACTACTAATATTAATAAAACTGATATAATCATTAAAATTGTCATCATATTAAATCACCTATATAAATTTATCATAATTCGTTAAAACTGTCAATATTATTGATGTTTTCATATGTAATATTGATTGTATAATAAGTTATTTTTGGATTTAGTTTAACCATATAATTTGTTAAATCTAAATCTATTTTTATTATATAATTATTTTCTTCATATGTTGTTATTAACATATCTTCAAAAGTATATTCTGTTTTTATATTACCATCATTATATTTAGTTATTTCTTTATTAATTGCTGTATTAAGTAAATTAATTATATTACTTGGTTCTAATAATGTAATATCATAATCAGTTAAATTAGTTACAATATTATCATTTACATCATAAATAACATTATTTTCTAATTTATATTTAGTACCTAATAATTTAAATGTATTTTGATTATTATATTTTGTTCCTTCAATTAAACTGGTTTTATTTTCTTTATTTATTATATAAGTAAAATTATATTTATATTCATAATTAGTCATTTCGGTATAGTTTTCGATTGCTGTTTTGATGATTGGCTCAGTTTGCTTTTTTTTGTATGGTTTACTAAAAATAGCAATAACTGATATTATGATATATAAAAGTAGAAAAAAGGAAATCCATAAAATTAGTTGAATAATAGCTTTATATCTAGGTATTGCCCAAAGTTTTTTAAAAGTTTCGATTTTTTCTTTCATTCAAACATTTTTCCTAATAAACTATTTTTGTCTTGGATTCCGTTCAAATAATCGGCTACCTTCATTTTTCCTTTTCCTTCTGGTTGAATAACGGTTAAAATTATTTCACCATTAGTGCATTTAACACCAATTCCATCAGGATATATATTAGTTATTTTACCATCTAATAAATTAGAATAATTATTATCGCTACGAGTACATTCCCACACTTTTATTCTTTTGCCATTTAATACTGTATATGCGCCAGGCCAGCTATTTAAACCACGAACTTGATTATATATTTGTTTAGTTGTTTTACTAAAGTCAATTTTTTCATCTTCAATGCTTATATTAGCAGCATATGTAGATAAAGATTCATCTTGTTTAATACGTGGTGCGGTTTTATCTTTTAGCATTGGAATTGTTTCCAACAATAAATCACGTCCTAAAATACTTAATTTATCATGAAGTGTACTAGCAGTATCAGTTTCCGTAATTGGAATACTTTTTTGGGTTATTATATCACCACTATCTAAAGAAGGCGCCATATGCATGATAGTAATACCAGTTTCTGTATATCCATTAATAATTGCTCGATGAATTGGTGCCCCTCCCCTTAATTTAGGAAGAAGTGATGCATGAACATTAATACAACCAAATTCAGGATAAACTAGTAATTCTCTTGGAATAATTTGTCCATAGGCACAGGTAACAATTAAATTTGGGTGCAAATCAGTTACTAATTGCCATTCTTCTTTAATGTTGTTTGGTTGTAATACTAAAATAGTATTATCATTAGCTAATTGTTTTATTGGCGATGGTTTTAAAGCACCATCTCTTCCAACTGGTTTATCTGGTTGCGTTACAACTGCTTTTACATTATAATTATCAATTAAACCTTGTAATACTGGAACGGCAAAATCAGGTGTTCCAAAAAAAACAATTTTTAATTCTTTTTCAACATTAACATCTTCAATATTTAGATCTTGTTCGGTATCTTCGGTAAATTCTTCAAAATCACTTTTTTTTAAGTCAAAATCCATAATTATCACCTACTATAATTTTATCACATTTTATAAAAAAATAGCGAATAAAATCACTATTTTTTATATTTATTATATTGTTTTATAAAAAAATCATCAGTCATACCAGCTATATAGTCAATTACTTTTTCGTTATTATTAGTATTTTTTATATAATTTTCATCCATTCCGTTTAAATATACTTTATTTATATCATTTTCTGGATTATTTATATTTTCTAAGTAAAAAGTAAATAAATAATTAAACATATTAGTATAATTTTCTTTTTCTTCTTCAGTATATGCTTTGTTATAAATATTATTATAATTAAATGTCATTAATTCTGTTAAAGCAGTGAATACTTCATTCGACATTTTAATATATTCTTTATCTTTACTATTATTAATAACATCTAATAATATTGTATTAATAATTGAACTATTAGTTGTTCCTAAGGTATTAGCTATATTATCTGGAATATCTTCTTTTTTAATAATTCCCATTTTAACAGCATCTTCAATATCTCTTCCAATGTAAGCAATAACATCACTTATTCTAACGATACATCCTTCAATTGTCATTGGTTTTAATTTTTTTATTTGTTCTTTATCGGTGTAGCACATTTCATATTCTTTTAAGAATGTTTCTTTATCTTTTTTTACTGGTCGATATTCATTTAAAACAAGTTCTCCATTATGACATAAAATTCCATCTAATGTTTGAACAGTTATATTTAAACCTTTACCATTATTTTCAACATTCATTAGTAATCTAACACTTTGAACATTATGATTAAAATATGTATGGTTATATTTTAAACTTAAGTTATTTAAAATACTTTCTCCTAAATGTCCAAAAGGAACATGCCCTAAATCATGACCTAAAGCCATTGCTTCAATTAAGTCTTCATTAACGGATAAAGCTCTACCAATAGTTCGCGCTAATTTAGATACTAAAGAGACATGAACAATTCTTTTAGTAATATTATCATTATCAGCAAAGCTAAATACTTGGGTTTTATTTAAATACCTAGTGTATGAAGATGAAT
This sequence comes from uncultured Bacilli bacterium, assembly GCA_905235045.1. GTDB lineage: Bacteria > Bacillota_I > Bacilli_A > RF39 > UBA660 > CAJOJO01. Next base: position 19,456 of record CAJOJO010000002.1, on the reverse strand, counting down.
GAAGAATTCTATCAATATCGCGAAAATATGCAGGACGCATATCTGGTTCAATTGGTTCTAAATAAACGGCATCTTTATCAAAACAAGCATAATCTTTTAATGTTTTCTCATGTTTTAACATTTCCTCTCTTAAATTCATTCTAATACCGCCTTAATTCTTCTTACTCCAGCTGATGAAGCTTCTTCTTTTTTGATTCTAAAGTGACCTAATTCACTAGTATTTTTAACGTGTGGTCCACCACATAATTCTTTTGATACATTATCACCAATTGTATAAACGGTAACTATATCAGGATATTTTTCAATGAACATACATTCTGCCCCACTATTAATTGCTTCTTCTTTACTCATTTCATCACATCTAACATCTAAGCTTTCGTTTATCCATTTATTTACTAATTCTTCAGTTTTTTGTTTTTCATCATCACTTAATTTATGATCGCAAGAGAAGTCAAAACGCATTCTTTCTTCAGTAATGTTTGAACCTTTTTGATGAACATCTGGTCCAATTACTACTTTTAAAGCAGCATTTAATAAATGGGTTGCGGTATGATATCTTGTTTCTATTTCTGAATTACCAGCTAAACCACCTTTAAATTTACCTTGGGAAGCGGTTCTTGACAATTCTTGGTGCTCCTTAAATTTTGTATTATACCCTTCAATATCTACTTTTAGATTTTTTTCATTAGCTAATTCAATGGTTAATTCAATAGGAAAACCATATGTATCAAATAAATGGAAAGCTGTTATACCATCAATATCTTTATTAGATACTTTTTCAAATTCTCTTAATCCTTTTTCTAAAGTACGGTTAAATTTAATTTTTTCATTTTTTAGTCCCTCTAGTATAACATTATAATTGTCATTTAATTCAGAATAATATTTATTATATTGTTCTATTAGTTTAATAGCTATTTTTTGTTCCCAATCCGAATTAATATCAATATTTAATTTTTTAGCATGTCTAATTGCTCTTCTTATTAGTCTTCTTAAAATATATCCTTGATCAGTATTGGATGGTTTTATACCAGCTGGATCTGCTAAAATAAATACCGCAGTTCTTAAATGATCAGCAATAATTCGCATTGATTCTTCATTGCCTTTGTATGGTAAATTAGATATTTCTTCAATTAAATTGATAATTGGTACCCAAATTGATGATTCATAATTATCCATTTTACCTTCTAAGATAGCAGTTGTTCTTTCAACACCCATTCCGGTATCAACATTTTTCTTTGGTAATTCCGTTATTGTTCCATCTTGATGTTTTTCATATTGCATAAATACATCATTCCATATTTCAACCCATCTTTCATCCTCATTATCAAATTTATCAGGAATTGGATCATTACTACGCCAATAAAACATTTCAGTGTCAGGTCCACATGGCCCTGTATCACCTGCTATCCAAAAATTATCATCGCTTGTCGGACAAATTCTTTCTTCAGGTATACCTTGTTGAATCCATAAATCATGGGCTTCTTGATCAAATGGAATTAAATCATTACCCGCAAATATAGTTACAGCTAATCTTTCTTTTGGTATATTTAATTCTTTAGTTAAAAATTCTGCTGACCATTCAATAGCTTCTTTTTTAAAATAATCTCCTAATGACCAATTTCCTAACATTTCAAAGAAAGTATGATGATATGTATCACCAATGTTATCTAAATCATTAGTTCTAATACATTTTTGATAGTCACATAGTTTTGTTCCATATGGATGAGGTTGTCCCATTAAATATGGAATTAAAGGTTGCATACCAGCAGTATTAAATAAGACTGATGGATCATTTTCAGGTACAACTGGTGCGCTTGGGATTTGTTTATGATTTTTATTTACAAAAAAGTTTATATATAAATCTTTTAAGTTCATTAAATCACCTCCGTTAATTTTTCTAGTTTTACTTTTAAATCTTCTAATGTACCATCATTAATAATTTCATGATTAAATCCTTGATAATCATCCAAATCAATTTCTGAAGGATGATGTTTTTGTTCTTCAGTTAATCCATTATCAAAATTAGGTCTAACAATATGAAGAGCTACAATGTTATCAAATATTTTTCTTGGTTCATCAATTTCAATTTTAAAACGAGCATCACTAATAGTAATTACATCAAAGAAAAATGAATATACTTTTAAATCATCAATTATTTTTTTTGTAAAGAATAGTTCATCAATTCTATTACGGATAATATCAGTTCCTAGTTGTTGTAATAAAGCTCTAGGTTTTGTTTCTTCACTACCATCCCAATCACTTATTTTTTTAGCATATTCTTTTATATAAGATGAATATTGTATATTTAATACTTTTTTTCCTTGGTTTTCATATATTTCTTTTAAGAAATTAGCTGATGTATCTTTACCAGCTCTTGCTTTACCAGCAATAATAATTATTTTTGTTTGTTTTTCGTCCATAATAATCCCTTCTTTCCAATAAAAAACCACAACTAAATTTAGGAACGAATTAGTCGTGGTACCATCCTATTTGATTCTTAATTTAGATAACGGTTTTAACCGACCATTTTATGGTTCTAAAAGATAGCTTTCAAATATTATTTTAATTAGTTTTCACCAACCACTAATTCTCTATTTAAAATAAATATTTTACTTTTTCTTTATCATAGATTTATAAAATTATGTTTTTCATTTAAGAAAATAAATATTGCTTTACAAGCACCAATAAGTGGTGTTGAAATAGCCATACCAATTATACCAAAGAAGTGACCAAATATCAATAGTCCTGTAATAATTGTAACTGGATGGAGTTTTGTTGTTTTACTCATTATCATTGGTTGTAAAAAGTTACCTTCTATGAATTGAATAATCGCAATAGCTACTAAAGTAAATATACCAGTTAATGGGCTTTGACTAAATCCGACAATTACTGCTGGAGCTCCACCAATATATGGACCAGCATATGGAATAATATTAGTTAGACCACAGAACAAACCAAATAATACCGGTGCTTTTAAACCAATAATCATAAAGGTAATTGTCGTAATAATAAATACAAAGGTAGAATCAATTAATGCGCCATTAATAAATCTTCTAAATGTTGAATTTATTTCGCTAGTTAATTCTTTAGCTTCTTTTCTTATTTTTTTAGGTAATAAAGTTATTAATAAATCACCAGCGTTATCAAAGCTTACTAAGAAATAAAAACCAATAATTAAACCAATTACAAAGGCTAAGAAACCAGAGAAGAAACTTCTTAATATGTTTACCGTTAAATTAGGTAATGAACTTGCTAAATTAGTTCCCCATTCTTGAATTTTTGCTAATATATTAGTTTGATAAACACTTATATCTAATCCTTCAATGTTAATATTACTAAATAAATTTTCAATCCAATTTTTTATTGAATTATATATTTCTGGAATTATTTTGACAAAATCATTTATTTGGTTAGTTAATATTGGTAATATAGTAGCAATTATAAGAACTAATAATAATATAAATACAATATAAACAATTAAAGCACCAATTACTCTTCTAATACCTTTTTCTTTTAATTTTTTGACAATTGGATCAAATAACCAAGCAAAGAATAAGCCAATAAATACTGGGGCGATTGTTTTTAATGTTGTTAAAACAATATTTTTAATTTGTAATTCTTGACATAGTTTAATAATTAAGTAAATTCCAACAATACCTATTAAAATAAACATAATATGTAATATTTTGTTAAGTAAGTTTACAGAATCATTTACTAATTCAATATCTAGTTTTTCATTATTTTTACGTTTAAACATTTTATCACTACTTTCATTATAAATTTATCTCAATTTTACGATTAGTTGGTTCATATTTTGTATATTTAATTCCAACTTCATCAAATATTTTTTTACTAACAATATTCCCATCAGTACCATCATATTTATCAGATAAATAGATTACTTCTTTAATTCCTGATTGAACAATTGCTTTAGCACATTCATTGCAAGGAAATAGTGTTACATACATTTTAGTGTTTTCAACATTTCCTCGGTAATTTAGTATGGCATTTAATTCACTATGACATACATATGCATATTTAGTATTTAAAAAGTCACCTTCTCTATCCCAAGGCATATTATCATCGTGCAAGCCTCTTGGTGCACCATTATAACCGATTGATAATATTATATTATCATTATTTACAATACAAGCTCCAACCGCTGTATTAGGGTCTTTACTACGATAAGATGCTAACACAGCAATTCCCATAAAGTATTCATCCCAATTAATATAGTCTTTTCTTTTCATAAAACCACCTCTCTTATATATTTGATAACACTGTCTATTGTTTCATCAAAATTATCATAATTAACATCAAACCATTTTAAGTTAAGTTGATGATTAAACCAGGTAAATTGTCTTTTAGCATATCTTCTACTTTGTTGTTTAATATTATCTAAAGCAGTATCTAAAGTGCATTTGTTTTCAAAATATGGAAATAACTCTTTATATCCGATTGGAGTATTTATTGCTTTAGTTCTAATATTTGATAAATAAATTTTTTTCGCTTCATCAAGTAGACCATTATTTACCATTTCATCTACTCTTTTATTTATTTTATCATATAATACATCTCTTTTAACATTTAAACCAATAAAAATTGTATCTTTATATAATAATTCATCTTTGTTAGTGGTTATTTCGTTATTATTTTCATAAAAATTTAATCTTCTTTCAATTCTTTGGCGATTATTTTTATGAATTGAAGTATTTGGTTCATATTTTAATAATTTATTATATAAATCATCTAAATTATAATTAGAATAATCATATTTTATTTCTTCTTTGAATTGATAATTAAATAAAGCAGCTTTAATATATAATCCAGTACCTCCAACAATAATAGGCGTTTTATTTTTATTTTTGATTATTTCAATTGCGTTACGACAATCTTTTTGATAGTCGTATACTGAATAATCTTCGGTTATTTCTTTTATGTCGATTAAATGATGAACTATGTTTTCTTTTTCTTCTTCAGTTACTTTAGCAGTAGCAATATCTAACCCTTTATATACTTGAGTTGAATCAGCATTTATTATTTCACCATTAAATTTTTTAGCAAGTTCAATACTTAGTTTTGTTTTACCACTACCAGTAGGACCAGCAATTACAATTATCATAAAACCACCTAATTAAATTATAACAAAAAAAAGACTATTTTAATAGTCATTTTATAAACATTGCATCGCCAAATGAAAAAAAACGATAGTTATTTTTAATAGCTTCATTATAAGCATTTAATATATTTTCTTTTCCCGCTAAAGCACTAACTAACATAAGTAAAGTACTTTTTGGTAAATGGAAGTTAGTTATTAAGGCATTTATTGCTTTAAATTCATAACCGGGATAAATAAATATATCTGTCCAGCCACTACATTCTTTAAATTCGTTATATTTATTAATAATTGTTTCTAAAGTTCTAGTTGATGTTGTACCAACACTAATAATTCTTTTATTATTCTTTTTAGCATTATTTAATATATTAGCTGTTTCTTTAGACATCATATAAAATTCACTATGCATTTTATGTTTAGTTACATCTTCTACATTAACCGGTCTAAAAGTTCCTAAACCAACATGTAGAGTAACATAACAAATGGTTATGTTTTTTTGTTTTACTTTTTCTAATAGTTCTTTGGTAAAATGTAATCCAGCAGTAGGAGCAGCAGCACTGCCAATGTTTTTTGCATATACTGTTTGATATCTGTTTTTATCGTCTAATTTTTCATGAATATAAGGTGGTAAAGGCATTTCCCCTAGTTTATCTAAAATCTCGTATAAAATGCCTTTATAATGTAATTTAAAGACTCTTATACCTTCTTCTTTTGTTTCTATACATTCAGCTTTTAATAAACCATCACCAAATGATATAATTGTGCCAATTTTAATTCTTTTGGCTGGTTTAGTTAAACATTGCCAAGTATTATTGTTTTCTTCTTTTAATAATAGTACTTCAATATGAGCATTAGTATCTTCTTTTATTCCATATAAACGAGCAGGAATTACTTTTGTATCGTTTAATACTAAAACATCATCCTCATCTAAATAGTCAATTATATTATTAAAATGTTTATGTTCAATATTACCTGTATTTTTATCTAAAACTAATAGTTTTGATTGATCACGGTCTTTAATTGGGGTTTGCGCAATTAATTCTTCCGGTAATTCATAATTAAAGTCTTCTGTTTTCATATAATCACTCTTTATCTATTTTTAAATAAGCATATGCTTTATCGGTTACTACACGACCACGATTAGTTCTTTTTAGAAAACCTGATTGTAGTAAATATGGTTCATAAACATCTTCAATAGTTGTTTGTTCTTCACCAATTGAAGCTGCAATAGCATCAATACCTACCGGTCCACCATTAAATTTATCAATAATGGCTTTTAATAAGTTATAATCGGTTTCATCAAGGCCATTTTTGTCAACTTTTAATTTATCTAAAGCCATATCAACTATTTTTTCATCAATGATTCCATTTCCTTTTACAGTTGCAAAATCTCTTACACGACGGAATAATCTATTAACAATTCTTGGTGTACCACGACTACGTTTTGCTAATTCTAAAGCGGCTATATCATCAATTGGGGTATCTAATACTCTACTTGTTCTTTTAGCAATTGCTGTTAATTCTTCTTCAGTATAAAAATCTAGTTTTGCAACAATACCAAATCTATCTCTTAAAGGGCTTGATAAATCACCAGCTCTTGTAGTTGCTCCAACTAAAGTAAATGGTGGTAAATCGATGCGTAAATTACGTGATGATCCTTCATTTCCAACGACAATATCTAAAACATAATCTTCCATTGCTGAATATAAAGTTTCTTCAATAAATCTTGGGATACGATGTATTTCATCAATGAATAAAACATCGCCTGGTTCTAAACTAGATAAAACAGCTGCTAAATCACCAGTTTTTTCAATAGCTGGTCCAGAAATAATTCGGATATTACTTCCCATTTCATTAGCAATTATATAAGCTAAAGTTGTTTTACCTAATCCAGGTGGACCATATAATAAAACATGATCTAATGATTCATTTCTTTTTTTTGCAGCTTCAATAAAAATACTTAAATTTTCTTTAATAGCTGTTTGACCTACATATTCATCTAAATATTGAGGTCTTAATTCTTCATCTTTATCAATAACTGCTTCCGTTGAATCGATTATTCTATCCATTATTACATCTCCTTTTATTTTAATAATAGTTTTAAAGCTTCTTTTATTTGATCTTCAATTTTTTCTTCAGTTATATTAGGTAATACTTTTTTAATATCAGCTGTTTTATAGCCTAATGCTTGTAAAGCTTCAACTAATTCTTCGTTTTGAATAGTTTCTATTGAATTACTTACCAATTTACCTTTTAAGTCAAGAATTATTTGTCGAGCTACTTTATCACCTATTTTAGGAAATTTTTTTAAATATAAAATGTTTTCTCTTTCAATTGCATCGGTTATACCATTAATTGATCCAGTTGCTAACATTGGTAAAGCCATTTTAGGACCTAATCCCTTAACCGCAATTAATTTTAAAAACAATTCTTTTTCTTCTAAAGTTTTAAATCCATATAGAGATATTTCATCTTCTCGTACATTTTGATAAATATATACTTTATACTCATTATTTAATTGGTAAGAATATGGATTTGCACTATATACTAAATAGCCAATACCATTGTTTTCTAAACTAATATAGTTACTGTTTATTTCTGTTATGATTCCTTTAATATAGTTATACATAATATCACCATATTCATTATAGCAAGAAAAAAACAAATATTCAATGTTTTTCGAACATTTGTTTTATTTTATTTTCTTTTTTACAAATTCATTTACAATTTCATATACTTCATCAGCAATTTCTTCTTTAGAACGAATTAAACCATCTTTAACGCAATTAACTATTTTGTAATTATATCTTTCAGCTAGTTCTAAGTATGCTTTTTCAGCGTTCATTAGGTGTTCTTTACTACTTTCGTGACCATCTGGTCTTTCATTTCTATTTTGCTTTAAAATACAAGCATATTCATATGGCATATATAGAAAAATGGTTAAATCTGGTCTAGGCATACAAAGTGCATGATATTCTAGTTTTTCAATTTGATCATAAATTTCTTTTCTTTTGTTTGCATCAGTTATTTTACCGCCTTGATGAGCCATGTTTGATTCAACATAACGATCTAATATAACTATTTCATCATTTTTTAATCGTTCTTCTACTTTATCAATATTATAAGCACGATCAGCAGCATAATATAGCATTGCGACTTCTGGATCAACATTAGCTGCTCCTTCTTCAAAATAGCTTTCACTATACCCTTCTTTTCCTAAATATGGGCCCGCAATTATTTTTCCTGTTGGTGTATCATACATTGGAAAAGATGTTTTATATTTTGGTCCTTCTAAACGTTCATATAATAAGTTTGATTGTGTTTCTTTGCCAGAACAATCTGTTCCTTCTATTACAATTAATATTCCCATATAAACCTCCTATAAATAATTATATCATAAAAAATTAATGTTTAAATATGTTTTTAATTGTGGTAGAATAAATTTAGGTGGTACTTATGAAAAATAATAGAATAAAAATTTTAATTGATGAAACAAATAACGGAATTATAAAAAGAGACAAGTTAGAAACTAATGGATATTTTATTAATCACCCTGAAGCAGAAATGTATTATTTTCAAGAATTGAAAAAGTTTTTCGAAACTATTTTAGGAAACAAAATAATTAATTATAAACAAGAACCAGATGGTTTTGTAAAATTTAAAAAAAAATACTAAATTTTAGTATTTTTATTTTTTGAGAATTTTTTGTTTTTGATTATTACTCATTATTTCACTAAATAAATCAATTTCAAAAAAGTCATCTATTTTATTTAATTCATGTATATATTAAAAAACTAACTATTTCTAGTTAGTCAAATTCTTATGGTACGGACAAATAGTATATCCGAAACCTTAGGAATAGCCCATAAACAACTAATTACTAAATACATTTTACCAAATAAAAGAGAAAGTAGCAATAATTATTTGCTACTTTAGTAGATTAATCTATTTTTTCAATGATTTTACAAAAGGATTTTCTTTAGAGTTACTAATTTCTACTTGACTAGACAAATTAATTTCTAAGAAAGATTGTATTCTATCTAATTCACTTATTGGAAGTAAATCAATTAAATTAAATTTTATTAACCCTATTAATTGATTATAATATAAATCTATACTTTGTTGGTTCTTATTTAGTTCTTTTGTTTTTAATAATTCTTCAATTTCTTCAAGCTTTGCTTTTCTTTTGGCTATATTTTCTGGATCTATTCTATTAAATTCTTGATTAGCTAAATCAATTCTATCATCTATAGTTGATTTAATAGAAATATCATAATTTAATATTTTATCTATAGCTTTTGAATTACCATTTAAAAGTTGATTTATTAATTCAACTAAATATGGTGGTTTATATTCATCATAACTATATCGATAAATATCTCTTGTTTCTTCAAAATATTCTTTTTCTTTTCCAGTCGGAGTATATGTTAAATTTCTAATAATTTCATCAGTAAATCTTGGTGAATAATCGCTTTCATACTCTTCATGTTTTATAAAACTGCAATTATTTATAATTTCCTTTTTTAATTTTTCAATTTCTTCTTTATCAAAATCAACTTGATATTTTTCAATTACTTCGTCATTTTTTCTAAAATAAAGCATATTCAAACCTCCATTAATAAATATTATATCATAATTATTTGTCCTTGTGTTCATTATAGTTTAATTTATCTCTCAAAATAAAATTAAAACTCGAACAATTAAGTTCGAGAATAAATCTTAATGGTAGCGCCGGGGAGATTCGAACTCTCGACCTACTGGGTATGAACCAGTTGCTCTAGCCAACTGAGCTACAGCGCCATGTCAAACAAGTTAATTATAACAAATTTACTTGATTTTGACAATACTTTTTTTATTTTTCTTGTTTTAAATAATTATATAAGTTATTAGCGACATTATTTGGTAATGTTTTTGATAAATCTTCAATACTAGCTTTTTTAATATTATTAATTGTTTTGTATCTTAAAATTAGTTCTTGTTTTCTGCTTTTTCCGATTCCTTTAATGTTATCTAAAACGCTTTCTAAAGAACCTTTACTTCTTATTTTTTTATGATATGAAATAGTAAAGTTATGAACTTCATTTTGCATTCTTTCTAGATAATAAAACAAATTACTTTTTTTATCTATTTCTAATTCTTCTATAGGATTAAATGCTAATAAACTTGATGTATTATGTTTATCATTCTTTTTTAAACCAACAACCATAATATTTAAATTTAATTCTTTTAAAACTTCTCTAGCAATATTTATTTGACCAATTCCCCCATCAACAATAATTAAGTCTGGTTTTTCTAAATTATCCATAACTACCCTAAAATATCTTCTATATATTACTTCTTTCATCATACTATATTCATCATTAGTATCGATTTTTATTTTAAATTTACGATAGTCATTTTTAGATGGTTTACCATCTTTAAAAACAACCATTCCACTAACACTATATGTACCAAAAAGATGCGAGTTATCAAATAATTCAATTCGATCTAATTTGTCTAGTTTTAGAATACTCATTAATTCATCATTAGCTTTAGTAGTTCTATTCTCGTCTCTACTAATTAACTCAAATTCATTTTTAATATTAATTAATGCATTTTGATTAGCCATTTCAACTAGTTTCTTTTTTGTACCTTTAATTGGTACATTTATTTTTATATTAAGATAATTTTCTAAACCATCGTCTAAATTGATTGGTACATATATTTCGTGAGGTAAAACAAAATTATCATAAAATGTGGCGATATAGTTACTTAACATTTCATTTATTTCACCAATTATTGGTGTTATTTTAGAGTGTCTTTCTAATATTTTCCCACTTCTAATAAAAAATACTTGAATTGATAAATATCCTTTATATTCAGAAATTCCAAATACATCAATATCTTCTTTGGCATTTATTTCTACTTTTTGTTTGGTTAAAGTAACTTTGATATAATCCAGTAATTGTTTGTATTCATTAGCTTTTTCATAATTCATTAAACTGCTTTGTTTTTCCATTTCGTAATTTAATTTTTTTACTACTTCATCATAATTACCTTTCAAAAATTCTTTTATATCTTTTAGCATATTATCTAGTAATGATTTATCAACTTCTTTTGTACAGTATCCTAAACATTCTCCTATATGATAGTATAAACATGGTTTTTTAGGCATATTTTTACATTTTCTTAAAGGATATAGTCGATTTAATAAATCAACTGTTTTACGGGCAGCTAATACGTTTGGATAAGGCCCAAATAATTTAGCATTTTTCTTTTTATGAATATGTCTTACAATAAGTAATCTAGGTATTTCTTCGTTAGTAAGTTCAATATATGGATAACTTTTATCATCTCTAAGTAAGATATTATATTTTGGATTATTTTCTTTTATTAAGTTTTGTTCTAATATTAATGATTCAATTTCTGATTCTACTTCAATAAATTCAAAATCAGTTATTTCACTTACTAATTTTGCGGTTTTACCAGTATGAGTTCTATTAAAGTATGAAGATACTCTTCTTTTTAGTTTTTTTGCTTTACCAACATAAATAATTACCCCATCTTTATTTTTCATTAGATAGCATCCTGGTTTATCAGGAAGTAAAGCTAATTTTTGCTTAATGTAATCCATATAAATCACCATTTATATTATATATTATTTACCTTAATTTATCAATTAAATACGTATTATCACAAGTACTATCAATGTTTGAATATGCTAAATCATTAATAATATCATAATCTAAATATTCGTAGTTTTTGATTTGTTTTATATTATAAAAACTACTTTTATTTTCTAAAAATAATACTGACATAATATTAAATACAAATATCATTGCTTTATTTATATCAGTACCACCTAATGAATAATACCTATAATATAAATCTGGTAATAAATCAATATTATAATCAGCAATTTTTATATTATCAATATCAATTAGTTTTAAATTATCGTAAGTTATAAAAACATTACTTAAATTTATGTCTAAATAATAGATGTTATATGTTTTAAATATTTCTAATATTTTTTTTAATTCTTTTAGAACATTTATTCTATTATTACCATTATATTGGAATAATTGAATACCTTCTACTTTTTTAATTATATATCCTTTATTATTAACAATTCCTAATACTTCGTTATAATATTTTTTTATATCATTTATTTTATCTAATAATAATAGTTTATTTATTTTGTTTTGAATAACTTTTTTATTAGTTATTTTCTTATATAATCCATTATCACATTCATAAATAATACTTTCGCTTCCTATCCGATACTTTTTTTTGTTTTTTACTTGTTTTATATATTTCATATTAAAATATATTCAAAGAAAAAAAAGAACTTTCGTTCTTTTATCCATTTATTTGTTTTGCAACTTCTTCGGCAAAGTTTTCTTCTCTTTTTTCCATTCCTTCGCCAACTTCAAATCTAATCATATTAACAATAGATCCACCATTATTAGCCACATATTGTCCAACTGATTCTTTATTTTCTGCTTTAACGAAGATTTGGTTTTCTAAACATACTTCTTCATAGTATTTTTTAACTTTACCAATTAAGATACCTTCTATTTTATCTTCAGGTTTTCCTTCGTTTAATAATTGTTCTTTCATTATTGCTTTTTCTTTTTCTAATACATCTGTTGGTACATTTTCAGCTTTTACATATAGTGGACGCATAGCTGCTGCATGCATAGCTACTTCTTTTGCTACTTCACTATTTGTATTATCTAATAATGTTAATACCGCTATTTTACCACCCATATGAATGTATTCACCAAAAGATTCAGTTTCACTTTTAGTAATTTTAGCAAATCTTCTTAAAGATAATTTTTCACCAATTGTAGCTGTTTTAGAAACGATTAATTCGTTAATTGTTTCACTACCATCATTAACATTCAATAATTCTTCGACAGTATCTGCATTACTATTAATGATTGTTTTTAAAATAGTATCAACCATTGTTTTAAATTCATCATTTTTAGCAACAAAATCAGTTTCTGAATTAACTTCAACGATAGCTGCATTATTGCCATCTATAAGAATAGCAGCTACACCTTCAGCAGCAATACGATCAGCTTTTTTAGCGGCTTTTGAGATGCCTTTTTCTCTTAACCAATCAATTGCAGCATCAATATTAGCATCGGTTGCTTCTAATGCTTTTTTACAATCAAGCATTCCAGCACCTGTTTTTTCACGTAATTCTTTTACTAAACTAGCACTTATCATTTTAACACTCCTTTTTAAAATTTAAAGATGATTATTATAATCATCTATTTTTTTATTTTAAAGCATCGATTAATTCTGCTTTTTTCATTGTTGAATAACCTTTTACTTCTTTAGCTTTAGCTAAATCACGAAGTTCAGCTACAGTTAATTTACTTAAGTCAGCTTTTTCTTCTTTTTTAGACTCTTTAACTGTTTCTTTTTTAGTTGCTTTTTCTTCTTTTTTAGTTGCTTTTTCTTCTTTTTTAGGTTCTTCTTTTACATCTTTTTTAACTACTTTTTTATCAGAAATTGGTTTTTTGAATTCTTTTTTAGGTTCTTTTCTTTTTACTGTTTCTAAAGCTTGTTCCATAATGTTTTCAGCTGATTTATTATCACCATCTTTAACATAATCAACTGTTTTACCACCATTTGCTTCAACAACAGCGTTAGCCATAACACCAGTAATTAATTTAACTGCTCTAATAGCATCATCATTACCTGGAATTACATAATCTACCATATCTGGATCACAGTTAGTATCTACTAAACCAAATACTGGAATATTTAGTTTTCTAGCTTCTCTTATTGCGATTTCTTCTTTTGATGGATCAATTATAAATAGAGCTTGTGGCAATTTAACCATATCTCTAATTCCACATAATAATTTATCTAATTTAGCATATTCTTTTCTTAAACCAACTACTTCTTTTTTAGGTAATTTATCAAAAGTACCATCTTTTTCCATTCTTTCAATTTCTTCTAGTCTTTTAACTCTTTTACGAATTGTTCTAAAGTTAGTTAAGGTACCACCTAACCATCTTTCATTTACATAATATGATTCACTTCTTAATGCTTCTTCTTTAATTGCTTCACTAGCATTTTTTCTAGTTCCAACAAATAATACTTTACCACCATTACTAGCGATATCTTTTAAAGCACTATAAGCTTCTTCAATTAGTTTAGCTGTTTTTTGTAAATCGATTATATAAATGTCGTCTCTAGATGTAAAAATATACTCTTTCATTTTTGGGTTCCATCTTTTAGTTTGATGACCAAAGTGAACACCTGCTTCTAATAAATAACTCATTGACACAACTGTCATATCTCATCCTCCTTTTGTTTTTACTTCCATTATTTCGAACTTATACCACCATTTGGCACCGATATAAGAATCCATAATGTGATATTTTGAAAAAGCCATATGTATTATAGCATAATATTCTATGAAAAAACAAGAAAAATATACAAAAAAGTGGCTAAAAACCACTTCTTTTGAACATTTTTTCTAAATCATAATTTGAATGAAATACAATTGTTGGTCTACCATGAGGGCAATTGAATGGATTATCACAATTTTTTAAATCTAAAATTAGCTTTTCTAATTCTTCTGTTGATACATATTGGTTAGCTTTAATAGCTAATTTACAACTCATCATTGTTGCGACACTTTCATTAAATTTTTCAATACTAAATTTATTTTCAAAGGTTACTATTGCTTCTAAAATATGTTTTATTGCGTCATTTTCATATCCTTTAGGTAGCCATGTAGGATGAGCTTTGATAATAACAGAATTTATACCAAATTCTTCAATATTAAATCCTATATCAGTTAATGTATCAAAATGTTCTCTTATCACTATGTATTCATTTACTGGGTATTCTAAAGTTAATGGAAATAACATTGGTGTTACTTCTAAATTGGGTTCACCTAATTTTTTTAAGTAAAATTCATAATTAACTCTTTCTTTAGCGGCATGTTGATCAATTAAATACATTCCTTCTTCATTTTGACAAACAATATATGTACCATTAACTACACCAACAATTGATAATTCTGGAAATTTTTTTTCTAAATATTCGGTTTCTTCTTCTTTTATTTCATCAAATGTCGTTTCTTCTTCTTTTATATATTCTTTATTTTCTTCTTTAATTGTTTCTTTTTTAGGTAAATCAAACACTAAAGTTTGTTCTTGATATTCTTCTTTTAATGGTGTTAAATCAATTATGTTATTAGATATAATTTCATCATTAATTTCATATTTTTCTTCAATATGGGGAATTAAATTAATATTTTTAATTCTTTCTTTAATTGTAGTACTAATTAAACTAATTAATTCTTCTAATTTAGAAAACTTAATATCCATTTTAGTTGGATGAATATTAACATCCACTAGTGAAGGATCAAGTTCAATATTAATAACAACAATTGGGTATCTTGTGTCTGGTTTATATGAATGATAGCTATCATTTATTGCTTTATTCAATTCACTATTTCTTACAACACGGCTATTTACTAGTGTTACAATACCATTACGATTAGAACGATGAATTTCTGGTAAAGAAATAAATCCAGATATTTTATAATCTTCATCATTAGCTTCTATTTCCAGCATTTTTTTAGCAACATCAGTTCCATATATAGCTTTAATTGTTTTTAGTAAATTATTACTACCATCAGTTTTTAATAAAATAGAATCATTATTTATTAAGGTAAATCTAATTTCAGGATGTGATAAAGCTATTTTGTTTACATAATCAGTAATACTAGCAAGTTCGGTATATAAACTTTTTAAATGTTTTAAACGAGCTGGTGTATTATAAAATAGATTAGCAACCGTAACTTCAGTTCCAATTCTACCATCACTATTTTCAACACTTAATAACTTACCACCATTTATTTTAACTAAAGTTCCTTGTTTTTCTTGACATGTTTTTAAAGTGACTTCTGATACTGATGCGATAGAGGCTAATGCTTCACCTCTAAAGCCTAAAGTGTTAATATTATACAAATCATCTTCGGTTATAATTTTGCTTGTCGCATGGCGATTAAAAGCCATTACCGCGTCATCTTTATCCATACCAATACCATCATCAATCACTTTTATTTCTTTTGTACCAGCATCTTTTAAGATGATTTTAATTTCTTTAGCTAAAGCATCAATACTATTTTCAACTAATTCTTTAACAACTGATGCACATCTTTCAACTACTTCACCAGCGGCTATTTTATTAGCGAGTAATTCATCCATTTGTTTTATAACTGACATACTATCACCATATTTATTATATCAAAAAAAAGTATTTAAAGATACTTTTTTAATATTTTTGAATCAATTAATTCATCTTTTAAATTAAATTTTTCTAATAAATTTATCATATCATATTGACCATTTAAAATAATAAAACTATCAATTTCTTTTTTAGTATTTATTGGATCAGATAAATATCTATCAATAAAATGGTATCCAATAGCTATACCATAGGTATAATTTAGATATTCAATTATATCAGCATTTAATATTTGTTTATCTTCAATATCAAGTATTGCTTGCCATAATTGTTCAATATATTTATAAAATGTATAATCATAGCCAAGTTTTATTGTTTTAATATCTTCTTTTTTAAATTTAATTTTATCTAAGTATAAAATAAATAGATTTTGTAAAAAGTAAGAGTATACTTCTTCTAAACAATTATGTTCTTTTTGGAATTGAATTTTATTTGAAATATTATTTGAATTTATATATTCTTTTACATGGGCAAGTTCATGAACAAGATGTACTAAGTCAGCAATACAATTTTCTTGTTCAACAACAATATAAGGTTTATAACTACCATAAGAACAAACCGTATAAGCTGGTGTATGGATATGTCCATTATTTTCTTCCTTTATATCTGAAATAATGATTCTTCCTTCAAATATCATTTCTTTAAAAAGTTTTAGTAAATTTTCATCATATTGATTTAAAAAATCATAAATTATATCTAAATAATCATAACTATTGAAAAAATTACGAATAGCATAAGAACTTAAATTATTGTATCTTAAATCATCAAGGACTTGATTAGTTTCAGCAAATTCTAAATGATAATCCTTATTTTTTAATATTTCATATACTATATTATTTTCTTTATTGATATATTCAATACTTTTAAAGGAATAATTTTCTAATTTCGGATAATCAGTTATATCAAAGTCTTCACATAATTTATATAAGGTATATAATTCGTTTATTAATATACTATAAGTTGATTTTGAATTACATTTTTTAATTTTATTTATAACTATATAAATGTCTTTAAAAATAGTTTTTTTAATTTCTTCCATAATAAATCCCTCTTGTTAGTGAATTATTATATATAAAAAGAAGAAATTAGTCAATAATTTCTCCATCCATACTCCAAGTTTTTACATCAGTAATTTTTACATTAACTATTTGTCCTAACTTCTCTATAGGTGCTTTTACATTTACAAGTTTCATGGTATCAGTATAACCAGCTAACATAGTATCATCTTTTTCACTTATATTTTCTAGTAAAACAGGTACTTGCTTTTCTAAATATTTTAAGTTAGCTTCTTTGGAATATTTATTTATTAATTCATTTAAAGTTTGTAATCTTTTTTCTTTTTCTAAGGCTGATATACTATCTTCCATACGAGCTGCTGGTGTACCAATTCTAGGCGAAAAGATAAAAGTAAATGCTGAATCAAATTTGCATTCATTTACAACATCTAGTGTATCATTAAAATCTTCTTCTGATTCATTAGGAAAACCAACTATAATATCAGTTGTAATAGAACAATTAGGCATTGCTTTTTTTAATTTATTAAATAAAGTTATATATTCTTCTTTAGTATATCTTCTACCCATTAATTTTAATATTTTATTAGAACCTGATTGTAGAGGTAAATGAATATAAGGCATAATATTATCATATTTAGCGATTACATTAATCATTTCATCACTAAAATCCCAAGGATGAGAAGTTACAAATCTTACTCTTTCAATACCTGTTAAAGCAACATCTTCTAACAAATTAGCCATTCCATAATCATCATATATATCTTTACCATAGGCATTAACGTTTTGCCCTAATAAAGTTACTTCTTTATAACCGTTTTTAATTAGTTCTTTTACTTCTTCTAAGATATATTCTTTAGTTCTACTTCTTTGTTTACCTCTAGTATAAGGAACTATACAATATGTACAAAATTTATCACAACCAAATTGGATGTTTATCCATGCTTTATACTTAGAATCTCTTTTAACAGGGATATTTTCGGTAATATCTCCTTCAATACTATATACTTCTATTTCTTGTGTTTTGTTTGTTATAACGTCATTTAGCATACTTGGTAAAGCATCAATATTATGAGTTCCAAATATAAGATCAACAAAGTTATATTTTTCTCTTATTTCTTTTACAACACTTTCTTCTTGAGCCATACATCCACATATAGCAGTAACAACATCAGGTTTTTCTTCCTTTAAATGTTTTATACGACCTAAATAACCAAATACTTTATTATGAGCATTTTCTCTTATCGCACAGGTATTTAGTAATATTAAATCAGCTTCTTCCATAGTTTCTGTTTCTCTAAAAGACATATTTTCTAACAATGCTTTTATATTTTCTGAATCATGCTCATTCATTTGACAACCATAAGTTCTAATAAAGTATTTTTTATTTAAACCTAATTTATTTAAATTATTGTCATTAATATATTCTTTTATTTTAACTATATTATGACTTCTTAATTTTGCTTTATTTAAATCTGGTAAATTCATAAGACCAACTCCTAAAAAATTATAACATATTTTTAAATAAAAAAGAACTTTTTAAGTTCTCTATTTTTTAAATACTAACATTAATCCGTTTGAATTTAATCGTCCACTCCATTTTGTTGTTGTAAATGAACAGTTACCATTAGAATCTGTTATATTAACATCATAGACTTTAATTCCTGAATCACTATCAATAATAGTATAAGTTCCTCCAGTTACATTAAAGGAATAATCATAATATGCATAAGTAACATCATAATATGAACTTGCTACTGTTGCAGCTGTGCAATACACTTTGTAATGACCAGGTTGTAAATTAGAATATGTTATTGTGTTATATCCATAAGTATAACCAACAAAATTATTACTATTTTCAATCTTACTATATAATTCATTTAAAGCTGTTTCTACATTATTAGCATCAAAGCTACTATCACTTGAAGTATATGTTACATCTTTTGAATCTATTAATGTTGCTGCAGACACAATACTACCGCATAATAATATACCTATTAAGAAACTAAACACATTACTCTTATTAAATACTCTTTTCATTATAACCCTACTCTCTGTTTATAAT
>CAJOJO010000001.1 GCA_905235045.1 uncultured Bacilli bacterium | reverse complement strand
CCTTCGTATACATAGGCATTTTTATCAACTTTTTCACCTTTACCAAATATTTCATCTTTTGTGCTTCTTACTTCAATCAAAAATAGTCCACCCTTTTTCAATGATTCATAAACATTTTTCATAACCATTAATTGTTCTTTTTCACTAATAGCATGTAATGTAAAACGACTATAAACATAATCATTAGAGTTAGGTATATATAATTCTTTATCATAAACCATATCAGCTGCTCTAAAATCAACGTTAGGAATATTTATTTTTTTTAATTTTTTAATTTCCTCTCCAGATTGATCAATCGCTATTACATTAATTTTATTTTGAGCAAAGAAAATACTATCTCTACCATTACCACAACCAATTTCTAACAATATATTGCCCTTTTCAAATTTTGGCAAACAAAATTCAGCAAATGATGAAGGAACTGTTGGGGCAACATTTTTTTTATAGTATTCTTCCCAGTAATTTTTATCCATAAAATCACCTCATAATTAATGATATATATTATAAATGAAAAACAAGTAGTAGTCAACTATAATTGATATAATTTTTGATAAATGTTATAATTAAAATATCGATTATGAAAGGTGTATTATGATATGGAAAATAAATTAAAAATAGTTCAAAAAATAAGTTATGAAATTTTAAAAGAGTTTAAAAGAATTTGTGATAAATATAGTATAAAGTATTCCATTGGTTATGGTACATTGTTAGGCGCGGTAAGACATAAAGGATTTATTCCATGGGATGATGATATTGATGTTCTTATCATGAGAGAAGAATATGAAAAATTTTTAAAAGTAGTTGATAAGGAATTAAATAAAGATGAATTTGATTTTTTATCGGTTGAAACAAATAAGTATTACGGATGTATAATTCCAAGAATTGTTAAGCATGGTTTATATAACAATAGTGAAAATTATAAAAATTTTAAGTTTAAATTCGGTATTCAATTAGATATCTTTATTTTAGATGGTGCACCTAATGATATCAATAAAAGAAAAAAGCAAGCAAAAAAGGTAACAAGATTAGAAACATTGATGCTACTTAAATATGGGGGTTATTATAGTGACGTTTCATTTATAAAGAAAGTTATATATAATTTAGTTAGAATTCCATTATTTTTTGTTCCTAAAAAAGCAATGATGAAGAAACAATATAAATGGCTAACAAAATATAATGATAGTGATACAGTGGTTAACTTTGGATTTATATACCATGATAAAGAGTATATTCATAAAAATTACTTTGATTGTTATACTAATATTTTGTTTGAAGATGAACAATTTAGTACTATAGAAAACTATAAAGACTATTTAACTCATTATTATAATAATTATATGGAATTACCACCAGTTGAAAAAAGAAAGACACATGGAATTATAAATGTTGATTTAAGTAATTATATAGATGAATAGTGTAGTATTAGAATAAATAGACATAGATAAGTGAAAAAGAACTACATAAATTGATAGAATTGTTTGGTAAAAACAATGTTGCTTGTTACTATGTTGATAAAAGTTCAAGTGTAGGCTTGTTTATCAAGTTTTTACATTTAGCTTTAAAAACTAAAAAATATCTATGAAATCTGTAAATTATTAAAAAGTACTTGCAATTTTAGTAATTAAGTTATATATTTAATATGTAGTTAAGCTCTGGATCCTGTATGGACCAGAGATTTTTTTATCATATTTTATTAACATAAATTTAGCAAACGAACAAATTTATGTATTTTTTTACTAAATAAGCTTGATTTATTTACTTTTTAATGATACTATGTGCTTAAGGGTATAAAAAAACAGTTTGCTGCAACAAACTGTTATCCCTCAAAAAATGAGAGCATAGAAGCATACGACATAACTTCTAATATAATCATAGCATTTTTTTACTCGGAATACAATGGTTATTTTGAAAGTTTACATTTGCTTCATACTCTCTGAATTAGAGAAAGGAGGAAGTACTATGATTATAGCTCAAGCTATTAAGATGAAAAACGGTTGTGCATATTCGAACAATCTATTAGAAATTGATCAAATATATCTTACTAATACTACTAATGGTTGGTATAAAAAGGAAAATATTTATGATTATTTGATATCAAATCCTAAAAGCATTGTTGTCGGAACAATATATGGTCCATATGTGGTACCTGCTATTAGTAAAAATAACGAGAAATTTGTTAAAAGTGTTCCAAATCATACTACATTAGATAATCTATTAAGCTTACAAAGAAAATAGTGAATAATTGGATGATTAAAAAAAGAAATAATTAATTATTTCTTTTTTATTGACAAAAATCGACATATTTGTTAATATGTAGGCAGAAAGCGCTAGTACAGGCTTAGATATTTTGTACTGCGCTTTTTTTGTAGTAAGGATGTGAATAAATGAACGAAAAAAATTATTATTTTATTGAAGGAACTGCGGATAAAGATATTATAGGTTTTGATTCATATAAAGTAGCTTTAAAATCAGCAATAAATAATGGATCAAAATTTATAGGTTTAGTCTCAGACTTTGGAACAGGTAAAAGTTCCCTAATTGAAATGCTTAACAAAAGTGAAAATAAAAATTATGAAATTATCTCAATAAATTTATGGAATTGTAATAATAAAACTAATAATCAAGATAAAATGGGTATTCATAATATTTTTCTTCATCAACTAATTAATAAATTAAGTATTAAAAGTAGTAATTACTATAAAAAAATGCTTGATAAAAATTATGGTTTATTTGACATAAAAGGCAAGAAACGATATGTTGCTTTTGTGATTATTTTATTTTCATTTTATTTAATGGTTTTTTTTAATAAATTTGAATTAATTAGTTTGTTTAATAATGATATAAACCAAATTATTTTTTACTTTTTACTAGCACTTTTAACGATTTTTTGTATTATGCTATGTAAACCACTCATAGCATTCAGACGTGATGATACATTACGAAGTATAGATGAAAATGATACAAAAGATTTATATGTTGAAATAATTGATGAATATTTTTCAAAAAAAAAGAATAAAAATAAGAAACTTATCATATGTTTGGAAGAATTAGATAGATATGAAAATAATGAAGTTGTAATTAACTATATAAAAGAATTTTATAAATTTTATAAATTGATTGATAAGAATGTAGTTTTTATTATTGCTATCAAGCCGGCATATAAATATAAAAATAGTTCTAAAACTAAAGATATATATGAAAAGGTTTTTGATTTTATTCTAAATTTAAATAAAGTAAGCATTTATGACTATGATGCAATAGTTATAAATTTATTAAGATATAAAAAAAATAGTAAACCAGAAGGTGTTCCTACACCAAACGTCAAAAATGTTGATAAATGGCGATACCTATATTTAGGAAAAGATATTAGTATTAGGGATATTAAACACCGATATAATTTTGCCATGTCTTTATATGAATCAGCAAAGAGCTCTGGAGTAGAAGTTATAGATTTTTATAAATGCTTGTATATTGCATATTTAGAAGATGAATGGAATGGATTATATAAAAAATTAATTAGCGATAATAACCTTATAAATAAAATATTAATCGAATACACTAATGATACAGAATTAATTAATATAACTGAGTTAAAAAATAAAGAAAAGGAAATTATTAAAGATGGAATAATTAAAAAATATATAGCGATTGATTATATGTATTACTTTTTTAAATTTCCTAGAAGTAAAAGGTCATTTAATATATATGAGTTGAATGTATATAACTCAATATTTTTTAATGAGTTTAATTCGCAACTTAAAGATTCAATCGCACATTTATCAGATGATGATATCAAAAAATTATTAAGTAAAAAATTAGATCCTAACTTTTTTCCAAGTGTTATTTTCGAGAATCAAAGATTACTTGAAAATGCATACGCGTTAAATAAAAAGACGTTTATGAATACGCTAATAGAACAATATGATTTAGTAAATAATTTTGAAAAATTTAGTAATGTCATATCAAAAATATATATGGTAAAAAAAAGTTTGTTTAATGAAATAATGAAAGATTATTTTAGTCAAAAAGAACTTAAATTAATTGAATTATCAACTGAAGAAAGAAATATTATAAGGACAAAATTAGTAAAATTATTTAAAAATGATTCGTTATTTTTCAAAAGATTATTCTCTAATGATAATAACTTAATTAGTATAGAGGAAATGAATTATATTGATAATATATCAGTATTATATGAATTAACTGATATGTCCAAGATTAATAGTGATTATGTAAATAGATTTGTTCAACAACTGAACGCTCAATCTAAAACAAAAATTATGGAAATAATAATGAATTTATCAAAAAATCAATCATTGTTACCGGAAAGGTATTATGAAATCTTTTTCATGATAGACTTTCAAAGAATTAATCTTAACGATAGTGATGTAAAAAAAATTTACAATTATTCAATTAGGAAAATTAACTTAGATGATTATGAAAAATTTACAAACTTTATTCATAAAATAGATTACTATTCATCGCTTTTAGATAATAAATATTTAAAACTAATTAATAGCGACGATGATAATCAAATTCAAAAATATATAGAAATATGTAATAGATACTCGTTTGTTTCAGATCAAGGAATAGATAAAATTAGTGAAACTAATAAAAATGTGCTATTAAATGATAACATGCTTTTAAAAATGTTTGAATGTGGACATTATGATAAATATGTTGAATTACTTACCTTTAGAAAAAAAGAACTAATTATCGAACCAGAAAGACTTGAATTATTAGGAGTCTCATATATAAAATTCTTTATGTCTCATAATAGCTTTGTCTATAAAGTATCACAAGAGATGATTGATTATTTATATAATTATTGCAACAAATCAGGACTAAGTGCAAGTAAATTATTTATTTTTAAAGATAAAAAACAAAAACCAGATGTAATTGAAGCGGTGCTAAATACAAATGATAAAGAATTTATCAATAACTATTTATCATGTATTAAGGATATTAATAATAGATATCGAAAGCAGATATTTGAAAAATTAGGAATTGAATTTAGAAAAGATTATTTTTCTAAGAAAACAATTACTAATTTAGGAAAACTATGCATTAGCAAAGAAGAAAAGAATTTGTTTAAGCAAAAAAAAGCACGCTTAAGTATTCAGTAAGTTAATAATATATAATTAATACTATATGCCAAAAAAGAAATAATCTATTTCTTTTTAATTTTATTTGAACAATACATTTAAATATGTTATCATATTATATGTAAAAGAGGTGATAAAATGAAAAAACAAATTAAATTCTTAATTATTGGTTTATTTATGTTTTTTGGCTTTAATATAACAGTAAAAGCTGATACTCCAACACTAACTTATTCAACTCACGTTCAAGATATAGGTTGGATGAATGAAGTAACCTCTAAAGATATATCGGGGACAACTGGTCAATCTAAAAGAATGGAAGCCATTAAAATTAACTTAAATAATAATGGATATGAAGGAACATTAACTTACCAAGTTCATGTTCAAAATATAGGTTGGATGGATAGTGTTACCGCTGGTAATATAGCTGGAACAACTGGTAGAAGTTTAAGATTAGAAGCTATTCGAATTAATCTAACAGGTGAACTAGCAGAACACTATGATATTTATTATAAAGTTCATGCTCAAAATTATGGCTGGTTAGGTTGGGCTCGTAATGGTGAAGAAGCTGGTACTGCTGGTTTTGCTTTAAGACTAGAAGCCATTCAAATAATCCTAGTTGAAAAAGGTGCACCTGCTCCAGGTAATGTTATGAATCATTATTACGAAAAGCCTATTGAAGTTTTATATAATACGCATGTTCAAAATATAGGTTGGACTAATTATACATATAATGGAGCTACATCTGGAACAACTGGTAGAAGTTTAAGAATGGAAGCTATTAATATTGCTTATAATAGCCCAAGATATAGTGGCGATATTGTTTATCAAACACATATTCAAAATTTAGGCTGGTCAACTTGGTCTCGTAATGGTGCAATGTCAGGAACAACAGGAATGTCATTAAGATTAGAAGCAATTAAAATTATCTTAGAGGGTGAAGTGGCTAATCATTATGATGTATACTATCGTACTCATGTTCAAGATATTGGTTGGACAAAATGGGTTAAAAATGGTGAAATATCAGGAACAACAGGTCAATCAAGAAGATTAGAAGCAATAGAAATAAAAATGATTGAAAAAGGTGGTGAAGCACCTGTTACTGAATCTAATTTTGTTTGGTATTATGATGGTGGTACTAAAGTATTAATAAATACAGTATCAGGAGAAATTGGAAGAAACGTTAAAAAAATAATTGATGTTTCTGAACATAATGGTATAATTGATTGGGATCACGTTAAAAGAAGTGCTGATATTGATGGTGTTATTCTAAGAGCTGGATTTGGTAGTAATGCAAATCAAGTTGATGGCCAATTAGATTACAATATGCAAGCATTAGAAAGATTAGGAATACCTTACGGAGTATATTGGTTTAGTTATGCTGAAACTAAAGATGAAGCAATAGATGAAGCAAACTTACTTAAAAAAGTATTAACTGATCATAATGTTCATCCAACACTAGGAGTATTCTATGATATTGAAGGATGGAGTTTAAAATATAATGGTGTTGAAGTAGCTAATTCAAATGGTATTACTAAAGAAACATATGATGAAATGATTAATGCTTTTAAAAATAATTTAACAGGATATAATGTAGGTGTATATACAGGTGTTAACTATGCATATACAAGATTAAGCGAAGGAATCAGAAGTAATATCAATTGGATAGCTCAATATAACTCTACTTGCGAATACCAAGGTACATATGATATATGGCAATATACATCAGATGGAAGATTACCTGGTATAAGTACAAGAGTAGATTTAAATGTTAAATTTAGATAAAAAGAGAAACTTTTCTCTTTTTTATATTCTATGATATAATGTAAATGTATTAGATAATTTGCCTGATATCTATTATGACAATATAGGTCGATAACGTGTATTTCTAAAGGCAAAATAGAAATATGCATGATGCGGAGTATACTTTTTTAAAGTATGCTCTTTTTTTGTTTAGAAAGGAGGAAAAATATATGAGTATTGACCTAAAGAAAGGAGAAAAATATGGAAAATAAAATTACAACTATTATGAATGTAAATGAAAATGAAGTTAGGGTGATGAGAATTAATAATGAAGATTATATTTCATTAACTGATTTAGCAAGATATAAGAATCCAGAAGAACCAGGAGAAGTCATAATTAAATGGATGAGTAATAAAAGTTCATATGATTTTTATTCGTTGTGGGAAGAACTATTTAACGACAATTTTAAAGTAGCGGAATCCCGCCACTTTAAAAATGAATCAGCAACTCAATCCTTTACGATGAGTCCATCTAGATGGATAAATTTAACGAATGCGATAGGTTTTATTAGCAAAAGAGGAAAGTATGATGGCGGAACATTTGCTCATCCAGATATAGCATTAGAATTCGCTTCTTGGATAGATCCTGCATTTAAATTATATTTAATTAAGGAATTTGAAAGATTAAAATATAATGAGAATTATCAAAATGAAGTAGAATGGTCAGTAAGGAGAATGCTTACTAAGACAAACTATAAAATACACACAAATAGTATTAAAGATAATATTGTTCCTATATTAACAAATAAACAAAAACAATTTGTTTATGCTGATGAAGCATATGTAATAAATGTTGCTTTATTTGGACAAACAGCTAAGGAATGGAGAAATAAAAATCCTAATTTAAAAGGTAATATAAGAGATTACACCGACATTTTGCACTTAATAGTTTTAAGTAATTTAGAAGTGTTAAATGCTAGTATGATTGATAATAACATAAAACAAAGCGAAAGATTAGAAAAATTAAATGTTACTGCAAGAAAAGAACTTAGTATTTTATCAAAAGATAAAAATGTACTTGGTATTAAAAAATTAATAGATACAAAAAGAATTAAGTAAATTTAAATAATAAAAAAATTATTAGTTTTTTGTTTAGAAAGGAGAAAAATATGGAAAATAAACTAGAAACTTTAACAAACTTATTTGAAGGAAAAGAAATTAGAAGTATCTGGGATAGTGAAAAGGAAGATTACTATTTCAGTGTGGTTGATGTAATTGCAGCTTTAACTGGAAGCTTAAATCCTAGAAATTATTGGAATATGCTAAAAACTCGATTAACTAATGAAGGAAGTGAGTTGTACACAAATTGTGTACAACTGAAAATGAAATCTAATAAAGATGGTAAAAACTACTTGACTGATACATTAGATACAGAAGGAGTATTTAGACTTATTGAATCAGTTCCTAGTTCTAATGCTGAGCATTTAAACTATGGTTAGCTAAATTAGGTAAACAAAAAGTAGATGAAGTATTTGATCCGTCAAAAGGAATTGATCAAATGATAGATTTTTATTTAAAGAAAGGTTATTCATTAGAGTGGATTGAAGTAAGAATAAAAGCTATTATAAATAGAAAAAAATTAACTAAAACTTGGAAAGAAGGAGGAATAAATGATAACGTTGAATACGCAATTTTAACAAACGAAATATATAAGGAATGGTTTGGTATGACAGCAAAAGAATATAAAGAATTTAAAAATATTAGGAAGGAATCATTAAGGGATAATATGTCAGATGTTGAAGTTCTTTTAACTGACTTGGGTGAATTAGCAGCCCGCGAAATAGCGAAAACTAAAAAGCCTCAAGGATTAGACGAAAATATCGTTATTGCAAAAAAAGGCGGAAAAATAGCAAAAGGAACTAGAAATAATCTTGAAAAAGAGCTTGGCTCAAGTGTAGTAACTAACAATAATAATTTAAAATATAAATATGAGAAAAATGAATTATTGAATAATAAATAATAAAAAAATATTTTACCACCTGTAAAATATTTTTTTTATTTAACTAGAACTTTATTATTTTTTATATCATTATAAAAACTATTAGTCATACTGACCCAATGTTCTTTATTTTCGTTGCAATATTTTTTAGCAACTAAATCAAAGAATTCATTAGTACTTTCATTATTGCATCCATACTTAGTTTTTAACATATCAATAAAATAAATTATTCCAACTTCTTTATTTTCAAAATGCATATGTGGTCCTATACCAGCAGGATTATTATTAACTAAATAATTATGACTATTCATTTCTCTACCACATTCACTATACATAATAGCTAAAGCAATTTCACTAGGTATATCATATATACTAGCATATTCTTCAACCATCATTTCTGGCGTATTAGTACTTTCATAAATATAATTACTTTTAATTTCTTCTTTTGTATAACCATATGATTTAGGATTATCATGAATATCCTTTATTACCTCTAATAATGCAAGTTTTTTATTATCATAGATTTTATAACCAATCATATTATATTGTCCCCAAGCTACATCACCAAAATCATAAGTTCTATTTTTGATAATATCAACTACTAATTCTGGCTTTAAATTGTAAACTGCACAATAGTGGTTAATATCTGATAAAACATCATAATTATAATTAATATCATAATTAATAAATTCACTGGCAGATACTTTTTCACTAGAAATTGGGGTTAATGATAAAAGAGTAGTTAAACCAAGCGTACTTGTTAGAACTCTTTTTTTAAATTTTAATTTTTCAATTTTTTCCATTTTTTACTCTCCTCTCTTACACAACTTTCAAAATGTTACCATATTATATATGTTCATGTCAAGGAAAAAATGTCAAATAAACTGAAAAATAAAAAAGATGATTATTCATCTTTTTCATTATCACCATTTTTATAATTAATTTTAACACCAGGCTGTACATTATATACATAGATATGAAACTTAATTCCTTTTCCTTTATCTTCAACCGAATAAGCTTCCATTTCAACCCCACTAGCAACTAAATTATCATCTTTGTAATATGGGGTAACACGATATAAGACATGATTACTAGTTTTTTGTATGTAAGAAGCTACTTTGTTTTCCCATTCTAACATACCTTTAGTATTCATATACCTCGTACAAGTAATTAGATTTTTAGCATTCTTATTTTCCCCAGTTAATTGGTAACCAATTAAATGGCACCTATTATATAAATATTTTCCCTCAATAAAATCATACTTAGAAATTTGCCATCCACTAGGTTTAATACTACCAATACTTTCTCTTTCTTTTGTTGGCATTAAATCAGTACCAATATTTGCTGAAGCAGTACCAGCTCTTCCTAAATAATCTAAATCACTATAATTTTCAAATGAATTAGTATTTTTTTCTTTATCACTAAAATTAGGTTCATTATTATCTAAATAAATATATGCTTCACCGTTATATTCAGGAATATTATCTTTACTATAAGAAATAATTTCCTTTTTTTCTAAACTAGTATATAAAGTAAAAATAAGCGCAAATAATAAAGAAATAAACAATGTATATAGATTAGTTTTTTTATACTTTCTTTTTCTCATAATATCAACTACCTTAAAAATATTATATAATATATTTTAAATATTTAATATATTTTTTTTAAAAAATAATGTATAATAATAAATGATTAGGTGAAGTATATGCGAAAATTATTTGTAATTTTATTTATTTTAACTGGTTGTTTAATATTACTTTTAAATCCTAAAAAAACAACCGAAATTATTCTAGAACCAAATCCATTAATTATAACCTTACCAAACAGATTAAATGTAGTCGCAACCAAAATGTATAGTGAAAGACCTAGAGATGTTCAATTACTAAATAAGTCATATTCCTATTTTGAAAACGGAAAATTTTATAATAGTGTAACTGGGTTAGTATCAGATAATACTAAAAAAATAATTGATATCTCTTCTTACCAAGGAACGATTGATTTTTCTAAAGTTAAAGAAGAAGTGGATGGAATTATTTTAAGAATAGGTTTTGGTACTAATCTTGATAGTAGACTAGAAGAATATATAACTGAATTAAAAGATAAAAAAATACCTTATGGAATTTATTTATATAGTTACGCGGAAAATAAAATTGAAGCTTTAAACGAAGCTAAATTTACCGAAGAAATAATAAAAAAATATAATTTAGATCCTACTTTAGGAGTTTATTATGATATTGAAGAATTTTATATTAATGGTCATAAAATAAATATAACAAAAGATACATATCAAAAAATAATTGAAACTTATATTAATTACTTAGAAGATTATCAAGTATCAGTATATACGTATTCAAAACTATATAAGTATAAATTAAATGAGGAAACAAAAAAATATGTTACGTGGATAGCTCAATATAATTACACATTTAACTATCAAGAAACATACAATATGTGGCAATATACTAATAGTGGTAAGATAGATGGTATAAATACTAATGTTGATATAAACGTAATGTTTGTTAAAGAATAAAAAAACTACTTAAGTAGTTTTTTCTTTAAATCCATATTCTTTTAAAGTAAATATTAAAGCAACAAATATACTAACTGCTGGAGTAATTAAAACATGCCCTGAGAAAATTGCTAATAATAGAATTAAAATAATACTTGTTTTAAATTCTAAATCCTTAATTGATTTAATTTTACCCTTAAATGAATTAATAATAATTGGACCAACAATTATAAAGTAAATAATAAAACCAACAATACCATTACGATATAATAAATCAAAATAATCAATCTCAATTGTTTTCATACTGGCGTTATCAGTACTGTAGTTTTCAATATAGCCAATTCCTAAAATTTTTTCTAAAGGCTCAGCTTTTTCCCATGACTTATGAGTATTACCTAAAAAAGTAAGACGTTGACTGAAAACAAAATGATCTAATAATTCATAATTAGTAAAAACCTCTAAATAACTATCAAATCCTAAAAACTCTTTATGAATTTGAATATTTTTATAAAATGAAGTTTTTGGAATAACAATAATTGAAGCAATAATCATAACAATCATAAGTATGCTTATAATTACATTGTATAAATATTTTTTTTCTTTAATACAATAAATAAAATAATATATAAAATTAACTAGTACACAAATTCCTAAACTTAGAATAGGTACTTTAGTTCCCATGCTAGCAAACACATATAGAATTAAAATAGCAATAATACCTTTATATATTTTTTTTGTCTTAAATTCAATAATATAAAGAATAACTAAAGGTAATAATATACTTAGAATATTACCAACGGCATTTGCCGATAAGAACCACCCAACACTACCAGTTTTTGAATGGGCATAACTATTAAAACCAGTATGCGTTAAATTAGGAATTGTTACAAATACAAGATAAATTAAATATAAAACAATAATTTTTTTAAAATCAATTTTAATTTTGTATTGCTTAAACATATCAATAAAGGCTATTAAAATAATTGGTAAATAAAAAGTATTTAAGGTGTTTCTAATTTCATACGTAAAAGCACCAATACCTTTATAATATAAAATAATTCCAGCAAATAATAATATATATCCAAAAATTAAACCAATAAATATTTCATTCCTTTTTTTATGTTCTGTACTATCTAAAAAGAACACATAATAAATAGAAAAGAATAAAAATAAAAGTCTAATAATTGAACTAATAGTAATTTCGGTATGAATTAAATTAATACTAACAGCAGCAATAATATCTAAAGTGGGTTGTAAAAATAAAAAAGAAACAATGATTAATTTAATATTTTTTTCAATTATATTATCGATTTTTTTCTTCATAGAATAAATCCCATAATTGTTGATTATTGTATGTTACATTATCTTTTCTTTTTTCTACATACTCATCAAATTTACCAATCACTTTAGCAGGTACCCCAGCTACAATACTATTTTCTGGGACATCCTTAGTTACAACTGCTCCAGCTGCTACTATTACATTGGGACCAATCTTAACATTTGGTAAAATAGTTGCATTTGAACCAATAAACACATTGTCCATGATTTCAATACAACCAGCTGTATAAGCAAATTCACCTTCACCCAAATTATTTAAAACATTATGCACTAGGTCGTGATTAATAAAAGTAACACCACTCGCAACACTAACATTATT
Source organism: uncultured Bacilli bacterium (assembly GCA_905235045.1). Lineage (GTDB taxonomy): Bacteria > Bacillota_I > Bacilli_A > RF39 > UBA660 > CAJOJO01. Next base: position 45,743 of record CAJOJO010000001.1, on the reverse strand, counting down.
GTGAAACCTAATTAATTTTGGATCAGAGGGAATAATTCTTGGTTGAAAAAAGAAATTATCTCCAACACTTTCAAAAATATTATGTTTAACAATATATTTAGTTCTTCTTTTAGAATCAAAAATAAGCGCTACTCGTAATCTTTTAAATTGCTTTTTAGTATATTGCTTCATATTTTTACCTCTTCATTATTACTGTTTATATTTTAACATAACTTACATACAAAAACAATATGAAAAGAATTTAATATATGATATAATTTAGATAGGTGATAATATGAAGAAAATTACATTCTTAGCATTACATTTGGGTTATGGTGGAATTGAAAGAAGCATTATAACTCTAGCTAACGCTTTAGTTGATAACTATGATGTGGAAATAATATCAACATATAAATTATATGATAAACCAAGATTTAAATTAGATGATCGTGTTCAAGTAAAATACTTAATGGATTATGGTCCTAATCGTGATGAAATAAATCGCGCAATTGACTCACATCATTATATAAAACTGCTAAAAGAACTAAAAAAAGCTCATAAAATATTAAAACTTAAAAAGAAATTAATGATTAAAACAATAAAAGAATGTAATAGTAATATAATTATCTCAACTCGTGATATTCATAATAGTTGGTTAGGTAAATATGGTAAAAATAGCGTTGTTAAAATAGGCTGGGAACATAATTATCACAATAATAATCATAATTATATTAAAAAAATATTAAACTCAATTACGAAATTAGATTATTTTGTTTTAGTATCAAAAGATTTAAGAGACTTTTATCAAAAAAGAACGAAAACAAAATGTATCTATATTCCAAACTCTTTAGATAGCTATCCAACAAAATATGCTTCTTTAGAAGAAAAAAGTATTGTTTCAGTTGGTCGTTTATCTTACGAAAAAGGTTATGATGATTTAATTGATGTTTTTAAATTAGTAAACGATAGATATCCGGATTGGAAATTAAATATTGTTGGTGATGGAGTAGAAAGAGCTAAAATTGAAGCCAAAATATTACGCATGAACTTAGCTGGTAAAGTAATTCTTCATGGTTATCAAAATAAAGATTATGTCAACACACAACTATTTAAATCATCTATTTATGTGCTACCATCTCGTAGTGAATCCTTTGGTTTGGTAATCCTAGAAGCTTTTTCCTATGGTTTACCATGTGTTGCTTTTGATAGAGCCAATGGGGCAAAAAATCTAATTAGTGATGGTTGGAATGGCTACTTAATAAAAGATAGTGATAAAGTAAAAATGGCAAAACGTATTTGTGAACTTATTGCGAGTCCAAATCGTAGAGTAGTAATGGGAACAAATGCTTTAACTGAAGCAAGTAAATATAATATTAATAAAATAAAAAAAGAATGGTTTCATCTTTTTAACCAAGGAAAAGCAGTAAAAGAAGATAAGAAAAAAGTTGTTTTCATTTCTTCAACTGGTGGACACTTAAATGAATTGTTACAATTACGAAGTATGTTTGATAAATATGATAGTTATTTAATAACTGAAAAAACACAAACAACTTTAAATTTACAAACTGAATTTAAAAGCGTTGATTATCTAAAATATGGTACTAGACATAACCCATTCAAATATATTTATGTTTGTATCTTTAATGTAATTAAAAGTATTAGATTATATCATAAAATAAAACCAGATTATATTATAACAACTGGTGCGCATACTTGTGTTCCAATGTGCTACATAGCTAAATTGCACCATAAAAAAATTATCTATATTGAAACATTTGCTAATATGTTTAGTAAAACACTAACGGGTAGAATGATTTATCCAATTGCGTCACTATTTATTGTTCAATGGGAGAGTATGTTAAAATTGTATCCTAAAGCAGTGTATTGGGGGTGGATCTTTTGATATTTGTTATATTAGGTACTCAAGATAAAGGATTCGATAGAATGCTAAAAGAGATTGACGAATTAATAAAAGATGGTATAATAACTAATCGAGTTATTGTTCAAGCTGGTTCAACTAATTTCAAAAGTAATGAAATGGATATAATTGATTACTTACCAATGCAAAAATTTCATGAATATATTGAAGAAGCTGATATTATTATTACACATGGTGGCGTAGGATCTATTTTAGATGCAATTAAGCATAATAAAAAAGTTATTGCGATACCAAGACTAGAAAAATATCATGAACATGTCAATAATCATCAAATAGAAATAGTTGAAGAATTTGATCGTTTAGGTTATATTATGGACTGTGGTAACTTAAAAAGATTAGGTAATAAACTAATGCAAATTGAGAAATTCACACCAACTCCATTTGTTAGTAATAATGAAAAATTTATCCAAAAACTTGAAAAATATATAGGTGATTAAAATGGAAATTATGAAAATGGCGGTTATTCATGAATATGGCAAATCGGATTATATTATGGATGATATTATCGATGATAATCCTCATATTGTTTTAATGCTTGATTATATAAAAGAACATTATCCTGATGATTTATATTTGATGCAATGTGACTATTATACGGCAATTAATAAAATAGCTATTTATTTATCTCGTATGGGTGAAATTGTCTTTCTAAATACAACATCTTATAATGAAGAAATATTATCGCGATATGGAAAATCTGGAATAATTTTGATGCCAAAGCAATTAAGAGAAGAACAAATATATGATTTATTTAAACTAAAAGATAAATTAGAAGAATTAAGAGAATTACAAATATGGTATGATATTAAGGAAAATGGTAAAGCCCAAATGAAAATGGGTAATTCTGATATAATCGCTGAATATATTAAGAAAAAAAGATATATAAAAAAGAAAAAATAAAATATTGTATAACGAACAAATGTATGATATAATATATTTGTTCTTTTTATGTATAAATGATAAAATAGTTAGGAGGGATGCATATGTTAGAAAACTTAAATAAAGAACAATTAGAAGCAGTTAAATGTACGGACGGGCCTTTACTTGTATTAGCTGGTGCTGGTAGTGGCAAAACTAGAGTTTTAACAACTCGAATAGCTTATTTGATTAATCAAAAACAAGTGCATCCAAATAACATTTTAGCAATTACATTTACTAATAAAGCTGCTAATGAAATGAAAGAAAGAATAAGTAGTATGTTGGAACACACTTATGGAATGCAAATATCTACATTTCATTCGTTTGGTCTTAGAATAATTAAAGAAAATTATAAATTATTAAATTATGAAAAAAACTTTACTATTTTAGATAGTGATGATACTTTAACACTTATTAAAAAAATAATGAAAGAATTAGATATTGATCCTAAATTTTATAACCCAAAAGCAATTAAAAATAGTATATCTGGTGCTAAAAACGAATTATTAAATTCTAATGAATATGCTAAATATGCTTTAAGTGATTTTGATGAAAAAGTACACCAAGTCTTTGAAGTATATGAAAAAACTTTAAAAGCAAATAATTCTCTAGATTTTGATGATTTATTATATTTACCGATTAAACTATTTAGAGAAAATCCTGATGTTTTAGAAAAATACCAAGAACAATTTAAATATATTTTGGTTGATGAATATCAAGATACTAATAAGGCTCAATATATTTTAGTTAAAATGATATCAAACAAGTACCAAAACATATGTGTTGTTGGTGATGATGCGCAATCTATCTATGGATTTAGAGGATCGGATTATAAAAATATTTTAAACTTTGAAAAAGATTATCCAAACACTAAAATAATTATGTTAGAGCAAAACTATCGTTCAACAAAAGAAATTTTAGATTGTGCAAATGACATTATTAAAAATAATAAAAGTGGCAAATTAAAAAAATTATGGACTGATATCAAAGATGACAAAAAGCCTATTTATCATACTGCTTATGATGAAAAAGATGAAGCAAGATATGTAGTTAATGAAATAGAAAAATTAGCTAATAATAATGAACCATTAAAAGAAATTGCTGTTTTATATCGAACTAATGCTGAATCACGTAATATTGAAGAATTTTTAAGAATTAAAAATATTCCTTATAAAGTAATTGGTAGTTTTTATTTCTATAACAGAAAAGAAATAAAAGATTTAATTGCTTATTTAAAAGTAATTTATAACAGTAATGATGATGTAAGCTTAAATAGAATAATTAATGTTCCTAAAAGAGGAATTGGTTTAAAAACAGTAAGTGATTTAAATAAAAAAGCTTATTTAGAAAATAAGAGTTTATATAATGCTATTGATAGTGGTAAACCTTTAGAATTTAAAGAATTAATAGAAAAAATAAAAGAAAAACAAGATAATATATCACTAACTGAATTAATTGATTTGATTTTAAATGAAACAGGAATGCTAGCAGAACTTAAAAGCGAAAAAAGCTTAGAAGCTGATATTCGTATTGAAAACTTAGAAGAATTTAAAACAATTACGAAAAACTATGAAGAACAAACCGGAATTGTTTCTTTGGAAGAATTTTTATCTACTATTAGTTTAGTAAGTGATGTTGAAGAATATAAAAATAACCCTAATGTAGTTAGTTTAATGACTGTTCATTCAGCTAAAGGATTAGAATTTAATAGTGTATTTGTTATTGGCTTAGAAGAAGGTTTATTTCCTCATCGTAATTCTTTAATGAGTAATGATGAAATAGAAGAAGAAAGAAGACTTATGTATGTAGCCATAACTAGAGCTAAACGAAATTTATATTTATTAAATGCATCAAAAAGAACAATATTTGGTGAAACAGGTGTTAATTTGGAAAGTAGATTTGTAAGTGAAATAGATAATAATCACTTAGAAATTGATAATCCAAAACCAAGATTAAGTAAAACTTTTGTCAAGGAAGATAATATAGATGAAGCTTTAGAATATAATGTTGGAGATAAAATTGAACATGATAAATACGGAATTGGTATAGTTGTTCAAGTCGAAAAATCAGTTATAACTATTGCATTTCCGCACCCAACTGGTATAATTAAAAGTATAAAAGGACATAAAGCATTTAGAAAGGTGGAAAATAATGGAAGCAATTAATAATTTCTTTGGAGGTATTAAAGACTTTATTTTAGAACAAGGTGAAAATCCATGGTTCTGGATAATCGTTTTCTTTGGTGGAATAGGTTTATTCTTTGTAGTATATAATGCCTTACATCGTAACTAAAAACAAGTCATAAGACTTGTTTTTTTATAAGAATATAACTACTAATAGACCAACTATTAAACAGTAAATTGAAAAATATCCTAATTTGCCTTCATTAACAATTTTTCTAAACCATCTAATAACTAATAAAGTAAATATGAAAGCAACAATCGTAGCTAATATATAATATAACCACATTGTACTGCTAATAGAAGCATCTAATAAATCTTTAATTTCTAATATAGCCGCAGCCAAACTCATTGGGATATATAAAAGGAAGGAAAATTTAAAAGCAGTATCACGATTTAATCCACTATACATTCCTCCAACAATTGTAGATCCACTTCTGCTAATTCCTGGAAAAATTCCGGCAATTTGAAATAAGCCAATTTTTAAGGCATCCATAGGTCTTAAATTTTTATCATCTTTAATACCATCAAAATTTCTAATCAGAAAAAGCATAATCGCTGTTATTAATAATGAAATACCAACTATTTTAACATTATTATCAATCGCATTTAATAAATCTAATTTTTTAACAATAACGCCAACTAATCCAGCTGGAATACAAGCAATAATAAGTAATATACAATATCTAAAATCATATTTAGCTTGTTTATTATTTTTAAATAAATATGCAAAAAAATTCTTAATTAAACGGATAATATCTTTTCGAAAAACAAAGATAATCGCAAGTAAACTACCAAAATTAGTAATAATTGCTAAAGTATCAAAATCAGCCTCGACATTAAGTAGTTTTTTAAAAATAAGTAAATGGCCACTAGAAGATATTGGTAAAGCCTCAGTAACACCTTGAATCATCCCTAAAAAAAGATATTTAAAAATTTCAATCATTTTATCACCTATTTAATTATATAATAAAATAGAAAAAAAATAAATGGTGATACTTATGCTACTAAAAATATTTCTCTTTTTACTAGGTTATGCATTAACAGTGATAGGCTTTGTTTATTTAATAAGCTATCTTAATCTAATGTCCATTGGGTATAATTTTTTTGAATATGTTTATTTTATACTTAGAAGGGTAGAATGTTACTATGTAATAATTGGTATACTATTAATCTTCTTTTCAATATCTTTTCCCATAGGAGGTAAATATGAGTTACATATATGATATTTTATTAAATTTTAATGATTGTTTATACGACTTTTATGATTGGAATAAAAACGATAATATAAGTCATATAAAAAAAATACCTATTCTTAAAATAAGCACTAAAAAATTAAAAGAAATAATCACTAATAACATCGTCTTTGATAATGAATTACTAGAAAAAATAAAAGATAAAACTGAAGAATATACAAATCATAAATCAAAAAAAATAGAATATGCTTTCCTTTTATCTGACGGTATATCAGTAATTGGTTTAAAAATTACTAAAGATAATTTATATAGTAAATTATTAGTAGATGAAGAAGTAGATGTGCTAGATGTTGTTTTGCGTTTAAAAGAATCAGTAGTTAATTATAAAATATTATCTAAAAAAGAAAATGATTTTTATAAGACAAGAAAAGAAAACGAATTAGAAAAGAAGGCACTAAAAGAATTAAATAGTATTATTAAAAAAAATAACGTATTGGAATTACAATATTTATATTATGATTGCTTTAATGAAAAAAATGATAATATAGATAAAATAAAAGAAACTTTATATAATAAAATCCTAAGCGGTGACATTACTAAAAAAGTAAATGAATTTATTAACTTAAAAAAATGTATAAAACATTAAATTTAAGGTATTTTAATATTTAGGAGGCAGAAAATGAAAAAATTACTAGTATTTTTATTACCATTTTTATTTATTGGCTGTGGTACAGTAAGTAGTACTCCAACCAAAAAAGTTGAATCATTTATGGCGTCATACCAAACATTAGATGATAAAGTGGTAGAACAATTAAACACTACAGCTGATTCAGAAACAAAATTTAATAAAGAACAAAAGGAAGAATATATTAAACTAATGAAAAATCACTATCAAAACCTAACTTATGAAATAAAAGACGAGATAATTGATGGCGAAGAAGCTACAGTAGTTGTTGAAATTGATGTTACTGACTATTCAAGTGCTATGAGAGATGCCGAAGATTATTTAAATGAACACAAAGAAGAATTTAATGATGAAAATGATGAATATGATGAAACATTATTTACGACATATCGTTTAAATAAATTAAAAGAATCAAAAGAAAGAGTTAAATATACTTTAAATATTTATTTAACTAAAGTTGATAATGAATGGCAAATAAATGATTTAACAAATACTGATCGAATGAAAATTCAAGGAATGTATCAAGATTAAAAGCACTTATTTAAGTGCTTTATTAACATAATCTAGTGCCTTTTGGTAATCACTGATATAAAAGTAAGCTATTGATAATAAGTCATATGGTGTTGCATCAAAACTAAAGGGCTCATTTATATATGTTTTGGGATGTGTTTTTATTTCTAATGCTTGTAAAGTATAATTAATCGTATCGGGCCATTCATTTAATTCATATACAAGTAATGCCCTTTCCATAAACGGATCGCGCAAATAAGGAGCTTCTAACATAGCTTTATTTAACCACATTTTCGCTTCGTTATAACGTTTAAAGCTTTATAAGAACGAGCAATAAAACGCATAGAGGCACATCGTTCATCCTTCCATAATGCATTAGGCATATTTAGATGTTTAATTAAGGTATCAATACATTCTACCATAATACATATATTCTCTACCTAAATAGTGCATATTTCGATCATCATTAGGATTTTCTTTAATAGATAATTCAAGTAATTTTAAATAACTACTTCTTAATTTCTTCTTTTAACTCTGGTATTTTACCATGTTTTAAAATAGCAGTTTTTGTTGTTCCAACATTTGTAACACTAGCTGCAGTACCAGGAGCACCAGTTGTTGTAGTGCCAACTTCTATAGTTGCAGGGCCTTGAGGACCAGTTGGACCGACGGGACCATAACAGCAAGTAGGTTTAAATTTGCTATCATTTGCTATTTTTTGTAATGCTTTTTGTAAGTTTCCACCACAGTTATTCATAAATATCTCTCTTTTCATATACATTTTATGAAGCTAATAATTTATGAATAATATGATTGTCTAATAGAAAAATAACTAGCGATAATAACCGCCATAATAATAAGAATATGGCATAGGATAGTATGGATATTGATTATAGTAAGGACGATTATAGAAAGCAGGCGCGATTAAACCACCGGTTAAACCACCTAAAATAAAAGGTCCTAAAAAGCCACCAGCAATGCGATCATTTTTACCTGTCTGAAAATTATTTTTATAATATGGATAATTATACATATTTCATTCTCCTTTCATAATATAATATTCAAAAAAAAATAAATTGCGCTTTAAAAAATAATTTGGTATAATATTTTATAGAAAGGAGCTTGTTTAATGAAAAAAGTTGTTTTAGGTTTAGGAATTTGTTTATTATTCGCTGGTTGTGGTGGTAATAAAGTTGTTTGTACAGCAACTGAAGAATCAGGTGATGAAAAAGTTACTATGGAAATAGCAGCTACATTAAAAGATGATGTTGTATCTAAAGTTACAACTACTATGGAATTTAGTAATGAAGACACAGCTAAAGAATATAGTAAATATATGACTGGTTCTAAACTTAGTGGTAAAAAAGTTGTTTCTGAAGAAGAAGCAACAGAAGATGAAAAAATTTCTAAAAAAGAATTCATTGAAACCATGGAAGATTCAGGATTTAAATGTAAATAAGAGTTATAAAACTCTTTTTTATTTTGAAAAAATAACAAATAGTGATAGAATGAATAGTAGGTGATACAATGAAACCAGTAGTACTTTGTATAATAAATGGTGATAATAGTGATTTGTCTTTTTTAACAAAAGATTATAAAAAAACAACTTTAAAAAAAAGTAAAAAAGATGATGTTAATAATAACATTAAAAACTTACGAAAATTAGCTAATATAGCTGCATATACCCTAAAAGAAATGAATATAAATGATTTAATAGATAAATTTAATCATGAAATAAATAAACGTGATGGAGCAATTGTTAATTTAGCAAGTAAAGATTATAATAATGTTGATCAATATGTTAAAGAAATAATTACTAAAGTAGAATCTTTAGAAGGGGAAATGATTTTAGTAATTAATAACTCTGATAAAGAAACAACTTGCTATATTAAAACAAATAAGAAATTAAGAAAAGGTAGTTTAGTTGATACTACACCAACTATGTTAGAAATTCTAAATATTAAAAAAGCTAAAAACATTATTGGCTCTAGCTTATTTAAAACTAAAGATAAAGCCGATATTTTTATCATTATATCTGGTGTCATATTATTCACAATATTATTAATATATAGTATTCGTTTTATCCATTTTTATAAAATTGAACACACCGGGATTATGGCTGATAATACCCTTGTAAATAAAATTATTACTAACAATAAAATTGTCAATAATAATGGTTTAGTAATAAATGGTGATAAATATATTTTTAAAGGTGAAGTTAAAAATAATTATGTATTATATTCAGGTTATTTATTCCGTATTGTTGGTATAAATGAGGATAAAACGATAAAATTAGTAACTGATGATATTACTACATCTTTGGTATGGAGTTATGATAAAAATTATGAAGAATCATATATTAAACAATACTTAGAAGAAAAATTTTATGAAACGCTTATTAACCCTAAAGATTATTTAGCAACTGAAGATTGGTGCATTGATGAAATTGCTAAAAAATATGATGCATGTAAGAATAAACTAAAAGCAAATGTTGGGTTACTTACATATAATGATTATGTTTTAGCTAATTCAAATAATAGTTATTTAAACATAAACAAATATTGGTGGACAATGAATAGTTCTCAAGATAATAAAGTATGGTATGTATTTAGTGAAGGTGGCATTAATGATGCTTCATATGATGATAATACATATTATAGTTTCGGTGTTAGACCAAGTATTAATTTAAAAGCTGATACTAGTTATATAAGTGGTGACGGTACTAAAAATGATCCATATATAATTGATAATAGTACTGAATTAAATGTTGGTAGTTATGTTACCTATAGCAATTATACTTGGAAAGTTATTAGTAAAAAAGATACTTTAAAACTAGTTATGACCGATTGCTTAAAACAAGGTGATGAATGTATTGAATACAATTTTTCAAGTTCCACAAATAACTATGACCAAACAAAATACTATTCTTTAGCTAATTATTTAAATAATAGTTTCATCTATAATTTAGATAGTACCCATTTAGTTAAAGGTACATGGTATACTGGTGAATATGGTGCATCTTCTAATTATGATTATAATAATATTTATACTGACTCAGTAGAAGCAAAAGTTGGTATATTAGATATTGTTGAAAATAATAAATCCAATACATTTACTTTAAATAAAACAGGTAAGCTGTTATATTCATTAAATGAAAATGGTAGTTTATCAGAAGTAGATGTAACCGAAGAATTATTTGTATATCCGGTTATTAATCTTGATTTAGAATATCAAGTTACTGGTGGTACCGGTACATTAGAAGACCCTTTTATAATTGAATGAGGTGAGATGTTTGAAACATAAAAAATTATTTATTACAACAATTATTTTAGATGTCTTAGCTTTCATTGGTTTGTTTATACTTTATGGACCATTCAGCTATGTTAGAGTAACTGTTATAACAACTGCTATGCATAGTAAAAGTCATAAATTTATTGCTCGTACTTTTTATAGTGATAAAACGATTAATAAAGTTTTAAATGAAAATTATATAGAAGAAATAAATGAAAATACTGATGCTTCTAAAATAACCTTTGATAAAATATCAGAAAAAACAAAATATGAATCAAAATATGAAGAACAAATTTTAAAAAAAGATAAAGGCAATGATTTGTATAAAATTATTGATATAAAAGGTAGTACATGGGTTGGTTATATAGCGGTTATATATGACCCATCACGTATTAGTTTAGTTAATAGTCGTTATTTAGGATCATATGGAGAATTTTTGGAAGATATGTCTAAATATCATAAATCAATTGTATCGATAAATGCTGGAGGTTTTGCTGATCCAGGTGGTGTTGGAACTGGGGGAATAATTGCTGGAACAGTTATTTCTAATGGTAAAGTAATATCAGGTGGCTATGATACTGGCGTTGGTGGCGGATTAATCGGATTTAATAAAGACCACGTATTAGTATTAACTAAAGAAAGCCCACGTCAAGCCATTAAAAATGGTATGGTAGATGCTGTTGAATTTGGACCATTCTTAATCGTTAATGGTGTAAGAGCAGAAGCTAAAGGTAATGGCGGTTGGGGATTATCAGCTAGAACGGCGATTGCCCAAAGAAAAGACGGAATTGTTTTATTCGTTGTTATTGATGGAAGACAACCAGGATATAGTTTAGGTATTGATATGGTTGAACTAACGGATTTATTAGTTAAATACAAAGCTTATAATGCTGCTAATTTAGATGGCGGAGCATCATCTAGCTTAGTAGTTAATGGTAAATTATATAGTAAACCATGTGCTGTTAGTGAAACAGGAGAAAGATGGATTCCTAATGCTTGGATGGTAAAATAAACTAAGAAATTAGTTTATTTTTTCTTTACACCATATTCTTGATTAAATAGCTAATTTAAGTTATAATATTAATAGAGATTTTAAGGAGAACGTTTATGAAAAAACATAAAAAAATATTTAGGATTTTAATTGTTGTTATGGTTGTTGCATTAATGACCGGATGTGACACCATTGATAAATTAGATTTTAATGGTGCTTGCGTTAAGTGTGGTAGTGACACATATTTTCCAGCTTATTTAGTTAAATTATGCGCGAATATTATTGGCTTTATTCAAGTGATGGTTCCTGTAATTATAATTATCGTTGGGATGATTGATTTGTTTAAAGCAGTAATTGCTTCAGACGAAAAGAAGATGTCGGAATCTAAAGATTCTTTAATTAGAAAAACAATTGCCGGGATAATGATTTATTTAGTTATTGCTATTGTTGAATTTGCTTTTACTGCAATTCCTGATTTAACTAACAGCGATATTGATGTTATGGAATGTATATCATACTTTCTAACAGGCCCAGATAGAGATTCACATTGTCCTGATAGAGTTACTGGTAATGGAATTCCAATATGGGATAATGACGAAGGATATACGCCAAGTTATAGTGAGGGAAATGAGTCAAGTAAACGCAATAATTATTATACTTGCAATGGATTAGCACGTCAGGAATGTAATGATGCTAAATGTGATTGGGATAATAATTTAAATAAATGTGTTACAGAAGGACAACAATCTTCAAAATCATGTTTTATATGTAATCCACCAGGTTCTCAACCATATTATAGATGGGAGTATAGCAATCCAAACACAAATTATTGTAGTATTATAAATATTGGATATGCAGATTGTAATAGCAAAAATGCCCAAAAGCAACAAAAATGTTATAAATGTAGATATTTTAATAGTTATTTTGGATGTTCTTGGCAAGTCGATGATCCTTCTTTAAACAATTCTTCAATAGATTGTTCTATCGTATCATCGGCAACTGATGGATCTAGTTGTATAAATTCATGTCAATGATCTAACTAATCTTAATTCATAATCATGAGCGAAATATAATACAATAAATATAATTATAAACAAAAAAATTATTACTAGGTATGAAAGATATAAAACTAGATGGTAGTTGTATTCTGACGACTATCTGTAAATTCATATGTTAATAAAAAGGGTGATTAAAAATGAAAATAAATTCAGTTGATTTAACTATTTCAGCTGTAAGAAGAAGTCAATATCCAACTGATAATAAACCAGAATTCTTAATGGTTGGACGTTCTAATGTAGGTAAAAGTAGTTTTATAAATACAATTATAAATCGTAAAAACTACGCTAGAACATCAGCTAAACCAGGTAAAACGCAAACAATTAATTTTTACTTAGTTAATGAGGAATTTTATATAGTAGATGCTCCTGGATATGGCTTTGCTAATCTAAGTAAATCAAAAAAGAAAAAATTTGGTTTGATGATGGAAGATTATTTAACTAATCGTGAAAACTTAAAACAAGTATTTATGTTAATCGATTTTCGTCATAAACCAACTAGTGATGATTTACTAATGTATAAATTTTTAAAACATTATAATATTCCAGTAACAATAGTAGCTACTAAATCAGATAAATTAGGTATAACTAAACATTTTGCCCAAAAAAAAGCAATATTAGATGAACTTAATTTATTAGTAGGAGATGACTTTGTTATTTTCTCAAACATTACAAAAACTGGAAAAGACGAGATTATTGAAAAAATCGAAAGAATAATTTAATTACCAAAAAAATAAACTCACATAAAATAATATAGGTGAGTTTTTTTATGAAAATAGAATATACTGATAAATTAGTTATTTATATAAATAAAAAATACTTAGAAAATAAAAATATCACTTTTAATAACATAGAAAACTGTTTAAAAGAAATATGTGAAAGTTTAAAAGAAAACTATGGTATTAAATTAAAAGGATTATACAATATCGATGTCTATATTGATGATAATTATGGTATGGTATTAGAAATTGAAAAAGATGATTTAGATATAGACTGTTATTTTGACCAAATAGATATGCAGATAAAAATTTATAACGGTAAATTTTTACTTGAAACAAGTAACTTAGATAGTTTTTATAATCACAAAATATATATTTATCGTAATAAATATTATAGTGATTATTTAAACATTGAAATGGGTAATCTAGTCTATAAAACTGATAACATTTTAAAAAAAGCAAAAGTAATAGAAATATGAAGGAAAATATGCTATAATATTTTGGAAATTGTAGGTGATTTTATGAGAAAACAAGTTGTTGCCTTAGTAGGAAGACCAAATGTTGGTAAATCAACAATATTTAATAAAATTATTGGTAAAAAAATCTCCATTATCGAGGATACCCCTGGAGTTACAAGAGATCGTATTTATGGTAATGCTGAATATAATAACTATCATTTTTATTTAATTGATACTGGTGGTATTGACTTAGGAAAAGGTGATTTTAACCAAGATATTAAAGTACAAGCAGAATTAGCGGTTGATGAAGCTGATGTTGTTGTATTTGTTGTTGATGGAAAAGAAGGCTTAAATGCTAATGATTATGTTGTTAGAGATATGTTAATTAAATCTCATAAAAAAGTAATAGTTGCTATTAATAAAGTAGATGCTAGGGAGTCTAGGGAACATCTATATGATTTTTATGAACTAGGATTTGATAACTATATAAATGTTAGTGCAGAACAAAATATTGGTGTTTATGATTTGTTAGATGAAGTTACCAAAGACTTTACAGAAATAGAAGATGAATATAGTGATGAAGTTCTAAAATTCTCTATTATTGGTAGACCAAATGTCGGTAAAAGTAGCTTAGTTAATGCTATTTTGAATGAAGAAAGATCAATTGTCTCAAATGTTGCGGGAACGACAAGAGACTCTGTAGATACTCCATTTACTTATTATGGACAAGATATGGTTGTAATTGATACCGCTGGTATGCGTAAAAAAGGTAAGGTATATGAACGAATTGAAAAATATAGTTTACTTAGATCAATGAAAGCGATTGATAGATCAGATGTCTGCGTAGTAGTAATTGATGCTAGTGAAGGAATTATAGAACACGATAAACATATTATTGGTTATGCAATTGATGCTGGTAAAGCAATAGTACTAGTTGTTAATAAATGGGATACAATTGAAAATAAAGATGAAGAAATGAAAAAATGGACGAAATTAATTCGTAGTGACTTAGAATTTATTTCTTATGCGCCAATTGTTTTCTTGTCAGCAAAAACTAAAAAAAGAATTCATCTTTTAATGCCAGAAATATTAAAAGTATATGAAAATAGTAAAAAAGAAGTAAAAACAAGTTTGCTAAATGATGTTATTAGAGATGCTTATGAGCTTAATTTACCACCATCATATAAAGGTAAACGTTTAAAAATATATTTTTCTAATCAAGTAAGTATTAAACCACCAACATTCAATATTCAAGTTAATAGTAAAGGTTTAGTACATTTTTCATACGAAAGATATTTAGAAAATAAAATAAGAGAAGCATTTGATTTTACGGGAACACCAATTGTTTTAAACTTTAAAAGCAAAAGTGAATCAGAATCAATAAAATAAGCTAGTCTTATTTTATTTTTTTTGGTATTATATATGTAGGGTGTATTGTATGCAAGATAGAGTTGAATTTACTAAAAATAGTATTAAAATTTTAAATAGTTTATATAAAGATAAAATTGAAATTACCTATGATAAATATTACATAATCAAATATAATAATAATATAGTGGAAATAAAAACTAAATATGAATTAAAAAAATATATGCGTGACATTATTTCCTCTGATAATAAAAAACTTCATGATGATATTCAATCAATCATTAGATTAAAATATCAATTAAATAAATCCGAATTATTAACTCTAAAAGAACTATACCCTAATATTGATTTATTTATATCAACATATATAAGAATCCTTAATGAAGGTATTAAAATAAAATTAGAATTATTTTCATATGAGCAATTATTATACTATTTAGTTGAAACATATATTAACTATATGAAAGATAAACAAAATAAAGATGCCTTTATGCATATGTCATTAGAAGAAAAGAAATTAAATGAAGAAATTAAAGACTTAGAAGAAAAACTAAAAAAATTTTTGATTGTTAAAAAATATCGTTTTTATTATGAAACGTATTTAAAATCAATTGAATATGAAAGTGAAACATATAATGAGGGAAAAGAAATATTAGAACTCAATTTAAAAAATATTGATAAAGAAATAAGTGAAAAAGAAAAAGAATTACAAAAACTAGAAAATAAAAAAATCACTATCCGTAAAAAAGAAAAAATGGAATTTTGTAATCAAATTATTAATAACTTAATTGATGAAAAAGAAAAAAATATGGAGGAATTGCAAAAATTAGAAACTAAAGATAAACAACATTCTTCTAAAAATAAAGATTCATTTAAAGAATATGTTAAAGATATTGAGTTAAAAACATATGAGAAATATTATAATGAATATAAAGATATTAATGCCCAAAAAATATTAGATGACATTTTAGAAAAAAAGGAAAAACTAAATGAGAAGATTGAAGAAATTGCTACTTCAGAATATCCAGAAATTCATCTTATTTTAAAACATTATTGCTTAGATAGTTTAAAAAGCATTGATATAAAAAGTGATATGTCACAAAAAATAATTAACGATATTATCAAATTATTAGAAGAAAATAAAAAATAAAAGAATTCAAATAAGAATTCTTTTTATATTACAACAGCAAATAAATTATTTGACCCTTTATTAACTAGTTTAGTTAAAGTTTGATTTAGCTTAAACCTAACATTATCAGGCATAAGCGATAATTTAGCTTGAATACCTTCTTTAACAATAGTTTCTAAACTACGACCAAATATTTCACTTTTCCATATACTAGCTGGGTTAGTATCGTAATCTTTCATTAAATAATCAATTAATTCTTTACTTTGTATTTCTGAACCAATAATTGGTTCGAAAGTTGATTCAACATCTACCCTTATCATATGAATAGATGGAGCTTTTGCCTTTAACTTAACACCATAACGACTACCTTGTTTAATAATCTCAGGCGTTTCTAATTTCATATCTTCAATAGTTGGAGAAGCAATACCATAGCCCGTTTGTTTAACCATTTTTAAAGCGGAAGCTATTTGGTCATATTCATTTTTTGACTCACTATAATCTTGAACTAATTTTAACAATTCAGTTTTATTGCTTATATCAATGTCAATCATTTCATTTAAGATTTGATCATATAATCCATCTTTAGTATCTATTGTTACAGTAACAATTCCTGTACTAGCATCAACGTTAGATAAATAAGCATTAGATATATACTCAGATTCGTTAAAAGGATCAGTAATATTGTTAATATCTCGTAGCTTATCTATTTCACAAACACTTGATTTTATTTTTTCTAGTAACTCTTGTTTTAACCAATTGTTTTTAGAAAGACAAGCAACCCATTCAGGCATATTAACTTTAACTTCTAAAACTGGAAATTCGTATAATGCTTCTCTTAAAACTGAATAAATATCATGTTCAGCCATATTTTCAACATTCATTGGTATTACTGGAACTTCATACTCTTCTTTTAATTGTTCTGCTAATCGCTCAGTTTCTGGTAACATAGGATGCGATGAATTTAAAACAACAATAAATGGTTTACCTATTTCTTTTAACTCGTTAATTACCCTTTCTTCAGCTTCAATATAACTACTTCTACTAATCTCGCCAAATGATCCATCGGTAGTTATAACAATGCCAATTGAAGAGTGATCTCTAATAACTTTTTCAGTTCCAATTTCAGCAGCCTCAACAAAAGGTATTTCTTCATCATACCATGGACACTTAACCATTCTTGGACCATTTTCGTCTTCATAACCTTTTGCGCCATCAATAACATAGCCAACACAGTCAACTAAACGGATATTTGCTTCAAAATCATCAATCTTAATACAGGCAGCATTGCTAGGAACAAACTTAGGCTCAGTTGTCATAATTGTTTTTCCTTGTGCACTTTGTGGTATTTCATCTAGTGTTCTTTTACGCTCATATTCATCCTCAATATTAGGAACAACAAGCGTTTCAATAGTTTTCTTAATAAAAGTAGATTTACCAGTACGAACCGCACCAACTATACCTAAATATAATTCACCGTTTGTTCTACTAGCAATACTTTTAATAATTTCTAACTTATCCATATAATCCCTACTTTCTAATGAACTATATGAAAAAGAATTAAAATATATTCACGAATTAGATAAACTTATCAATATCTTTTGGAACTTTATCATTTTTAACCGCATTAATTATTTTGTCTTCCTTATCTTTATCAACAACTCGGCCAGTCATCTTACTTAATTCCTGAATTACTTCTCTTAAAGTGGCTTCATCCTTTAAATTATTCTTTTGTAATTTGTCAGCAAGTGATAAGATTGTATCTTTATCAACGCTTGTTTTTTTCTCAACTTTCTTGAAAAAATTATCACTAAAATTCATAAGTGTTACCTCCTATCATAATATATGAAAAAGTGAAAAATAGGCAACTATAATATTTTTAAAAAAATTAAAAATTTAAAAACTTAAAAAATCAAAAAAGTAAAAAAATTGAAAAAAATATTTTTTTGTACTTTGCGTCATAAATACGATTAAGGGTTGAAAACTAAAGAAAAAGCGAACATTTGACGAAAAAAACGAAAAAAATAAAAATACAAAAAAATTAAAAAAGTAAAAAAATGTAAAATTTAAAAAATGAAATTTATTGAAAAATAAGGTCTAATTTAATAGCCCAAACAAATTTTCGCAAAAACTTTCAAAAATGTATTGACTTTGGTTATCTTTTTGCATTACAATTTAGTTAAGATAACAGGAGGATGAATTATGATAGAGGAAAAATTAGCAACTTTAAAAGTTGAAAAAAGAAACGGAAAGAAAGTAGATTTTGATGGATCAAAGATTGCTTTAGCTATTAAAAAAGGTTTTGATAGTATTGTAAATGATGTTGAAGATGATCAAGTAAAAATTTATACGGAAAAAGATATTCAAAAAGTATATCAAGCTGTCATTGCAAGAATTGAAAAAGAATATAAAGGAAAAACAAAAATTAAAATTGAAGAAATTCAAGATATGATTGAAGAAGAATTAGATGCTAAAGGATATGAAGATGTTTATAAATCATTTAAAGGATATCGTGAAAGAAGAGCAGCATCTCGAGAGTTATTTTTTGGAGAAAAGAAAACTCATAAATTTTTAAAATCATTAGAAAGCTTAGGATTAAAATCAGCAAACGAAGAAGATGCTAAAAGAGAAAATGCTAACGTTGATGGTGATACGGCAATGGGTACAATGCTTCAATATGGTAGTACTGTATCAAAAGAATTTGCTAAGTCATATTTAATGAAATCAAGATATGCTGAAGCTCATGATTCGGGTGAAATACATATTCATGATATGGATTTCTTACCAATGGGTACAACTACTTGTTGCCAAATTGATTTACACAAATTATTTAAAGGTGGATTTGATACCGGACATGGTCACTTAAGGGAACCAAATGATATTATGTCATATAGTGCATTAGCAGCTATTGCTATTCAATCAAACCAAAATGATCAACATGGTGGCCAATCAGTACCAGCTTTTGATTATTATATGGCACCAGGTGTTTTAAAAACATTTAAGAAACAATTTAAACAAACATTATATGATTATTTAGAATTTACTGATTTTATTAGTTTTGTAAATTTTGATAAAGTACTTAAAGAAATTGATAAATTAGATAGTATTGATGTTAATTTAGATGATTTTAAACAATTTATCAAAGATTCAAAAGAAGTTGATCGTATCTTTAAAACTTCAGTTAAAAAAGCAGTTGCTAAAACTGATAGATTAACTTATCAAGCGATGGAAGCATTTATTCATAATTTAAATACAATGCATTCAAGAGCAGGAGCACAAGTTCCATTCTCATCAATTAATTTTGGTACAGATACTTCTTCAGAAGGCCGTATGATTATTAAGAACTACTTAGAAGCCGCTGATAGAGGACTAGGAAATGGAGAAACACCAATTTTCCCAGTTTCAATTTTCAAAGTTAAAGAAGGTGTTAACTATAATCCTGGAGATAAGAATTATGATTTATTTAAATTAGCTTGTAAAGTATCAGCTAAAAGATTATTCCCTAACTTCTCATTTATTGATGCCCCACATAATATTCCTTATTATAAACCAGGTGATTTCAATACTGAGATTGCTTATATGGGATGTCGTACAAGAGTTATTGGCGATGTAACTGATCGAACTAACGAGATTGTTACTGGGCGTGGTAACTTATCATTCACATCAATTAACTTACCAAGGATTGGTATTAAACATGGTATATGTTTAAAGGAAAGAAATAAAGCTGATATGAATGGATTCTATAAAGAATTAGAAGAAGAAATGGATATGGTTAGAGACCAATTACTAGAAAGATTTGAAATTCAATGTAGTAAAAAGGTTTATAATTTCCCATTCTTATTAGGACAAGGAATTTGGACCGATGGTGATAATTTAAAACCAAATGATCGTATTCGTAAATTATTAAAACATGGTACATTATCAATTGGTTTCATTGGCCTTGCCGAAACTTTAAAAGCTTTAATTGGTGAACATCATGGGGAATCAGATAAAGCTGAAAAATTAGGTGTTGAAATAATTACCTTTATGAGAAAAAAATGTGATGAGTACAGTGAAAAATATAATCTTAACTTTACTTGTTTAGCTACACCAGCAGAAGGTTTATCTGGACGCTTTGTTAATATTGATAAAGCTATTTACGGTAAAATTAAAGGAGTAACAGATAGAGAATATTATACAAACTCATTCCATGTACCAGTTTATTATAATATTTCAATTGTTGATAAAATAAAGAAAGAAGCACCATTCCATGCTTTAACAAATGCAGGACATATTAGTTATATCGAAATGGATGGCGATTTAACTGAAAATGTTGAAGCATTTGAAAAAGTTATTCGTTTAATGAAAGAATCAGGAATTGGTTATGGCGCTATTAACCATCCAGTTGATCGTGATCCAGTTTGTGGATATGTTGGAATTATCAAAGATGTATGTCCTGGCTGTGGACGTCGTGAATTTGAAGAAATTCCTGTAGATAGAATAGCATAAGGAGGTAATGTAAATGGAAAAAATGGTAGGAGAAAATGTTGGCTTTGAAAGAATTAGAAGAGTAACAGGTTATTTAGCAGGTGATGTTAAAAGATTTAACAATGCTAAAAGAGCTGAAGAAAAAGATAGAGTAAAACATAGTACCAAAGATTTAAGTGAAAATGTAAAAAAGGCTTAGTATATGAAAATTCGTTTAGCAGCCCCATTACAATCGGATAGTATTGTTGATGGTGAGGGAATCAGAACTGTTATTTGGACACAAGGATGCCCTCATAACTGCAAAGGTTGCCATAATCCAGAAACGCACGATTTTAACGGTGGCGTATTAGTAGATATTGAAGAAATAAAAAAAGAATTAAATACTTTGGAATTTCAAGATGGTATTACTTTATCTGGCGGTGACCCTTTTATGCAACCTGAAGCATGTTTAGAAATTGCTCTACATGCAAAAAAATTAGGATTAAATGTATGGTCTTATACGGGATTTACTTTTGATCAATTAAGAGTTTTATCTAAAACAAAACCTGTCATTATGGATTTACTTAAAAACATTGATGTTTTAATTGATGGTAAATTTATCTTAGAAGAAAAAAGTTATGAATGTAAATATCGTGGTTCAAAGAATCAACGCATTATTGATGTTCAATCTTCATTAGAAGAAGGAAGAGTAGTTGAATTAGATAAATATATAGAAAAAGAAGAAACATTTAATCAAGAACTATTGTTTATTTAAAAAAGCACTTAAAAGTGCTTTTTTTATTTAAATAATTCACTATGACTACCAGTATTAACAAGAAGTAAAATTAATTCATTATTAACATATCTATAAATAAGTAACCAATCAGGTTCAATATGGCATTCATAACAGTCTTTATAATTTTTATCATCTTTTAATTTATGATTTTTAAAACATACTTCTAAATCTTCTTCATTTGCTAGTTTTTCAACAACATACATCAGTTTAGAAATATCTTTTCCTTGTTTATGTACTTTTTTTAAATCTCTATTAAAATCGCTAGTTGATCTTACTATATATTTAGTGGTGTTTTTAATATCAATCTTCATCTAAAATATCCTTAAACAATTCATCGATATTTCTATAACCCTTACTTTTAATTTTTCCAGAAGCAATTTTATCAGCTTCTTTTAATGCTCGTTTTAATTTTCTCGTTGGTTTAGGATTTTTAATTTCAAATGGAATACCATCAGTTTTAATAACTTGTCTTAAAAACAAAGTAATAGCCGTTGTCATATTCATACCTAAACTATTTAATACTTTAGTTGCTTCATCTTTTGTTTCTTTATCAATATTAATATTAATCGCACTTGTTAAACTACTCATACTATTCCTCCTTTAAAATTATATTACTATTATATGTAGATAATGTCAACATATTAACTACATATTTTTTAATCTTATTTACACATTTTAATTTATACTATTTATTTTTTTATAAAAAAAAGTTATAATATATATAACAATAGGTGATTATATGAATAAAAAGGGTTTTACTTTACCAGAAATGTTAATAACAGTTTCAATATTAGGATTTATTATTTTAATAGTAGCTCCTAATATAACTGGTTTACTAAAAAAAATAGATGATGAAAAATATCAAAGATTTTTAAGTGACGTATTTTTAGCAACTGAAGCTTATATTCAAGCAAATATAGAAGAATACGCTAGTATTTCTGTTGAAAATGAAAAAGTATATATTTATTTTGAAAATTTAATTAATGCTCATTACTTAAAAAGTGATGTATATGATCCTAAGAATAAAAAAAGGGTAGACGAAGAAAATTTTACGGTTGAAGTATATTTAAATGATAATGATGAATATAGTTATAAATTATATGAGAAACATTTTGTACCTGGTCCAACTTTAGTAGCTGCTCAAGCAGGAGAAACACATAAGGGTATTGTATATTTAGATCCAACCGATTTAACTAAAGTATGTACTGAGGAAGATGCTGATGCTAATGTAAATGAATTTGGGACACCAACTGAAATAAAAACGGGTTGTATGAAATGGTATATATTTGATGATACAGGAGATAACTATACAATGATACTAGATCATAATACAATAGCTAGAATTAAGTGGAATAATGAGGCTATTATTGTAGCATATGAAAACAGTAACTTAAAACCAGAAGTAGATAATTTAGTAACTACAAGTGGTTGGAAAGTAACACCAAGACTAATAACAGTAGAAGAAGTAAATACGATAACAGGCAAGACTGGATTTGATTCAACCAATGAAAATAGCTGGTATTATTTTGATACATTAACCCAAACAAAAGCTATATTTAGTGATTCAGTTAGAAGTAGTTATGATTGGTTATATAATAATACTTATAAATGTAAGACAAACAATTTTGGATGTACAATAGAGGATAATAATTCATATATGGATTATGACAAAGATGGCGCTGATAGCCTGGATGGATATTGGACATCTACGCCAATAGATCCTATAGGTGGTTGGGGATTTATCTGGTACGTATCTCCAAATGGCGCAACTGGCTACTATGGTGGTCAGCCTGACTATGGTATCCTTGGCATTCGCCCAGTTATAGAGGTGTCTAAATCATTATTTGATTAATAAAATATAAACGACTTATAAAGTCGTTTTTATCTTGAAAAATATAGTGATTTTAGATATAATATATATAAGGAAAGTGATAATATGAAAAAAGGTTTTACAATGATTGAAATTTTAGCTGTATTTACGGTAACAGCGCTTATTCTATTAATCTCAGTACCATTAGTTACTGGAATCCTAAAAAATGGTAATGATAGTGAGTATGATTCATTTAAAGATACTGTATTTATTGCTACTGAAGCATACATAAATGATGGCTCTTTAATTGAAGTAAATAATACAGAAGAAGAACCAGCTGCTATTACAATTGGTGAATTAATTTCATCAGGTTATTTAAAAAGTACCGTTAAAAATCCTCATAATAAAAAATCAGTTTTAGAACCAGTTAACCAAAAAATAATAATTAAAGTATGGCGTGATGAAGATAACGTTTTAAACTATGAAATTGAGGAGAAATAATGAAAACAATAAGAGATTTTGATTTAAAAAATAAAAAAGTTATTATTAGAGTTGATTTTAATGTCCCAATTAAAGATGGAAAAATAACTGATGATAACCGTATTAGAGAAAGCTTAGAAACTATTAATTATGCTTTAGATAAAGGCGCTAAAGTAATTCTATTATCACATTTAGGAAGAGTAAAAACGGAAGAAGATAAAATTAAAAACAACTTATATCCAGTTTCTATTAGATTAAGTGAATTAATAAACAAAGAAGTTAAATTTATAAATGAAACTAGAGGAAAAGAATTAGAAGAAACTATTAATAATTTAAAAACGAGTGAGATTCTTTTAATTCAAAATACACGTTATGAAGATTTAGATGGTAAAAAAGAATCTGGTAATGATCCAGAATTAGGTAAATATTGGGCTAGTTTAGGAGATATTTTTATTAATGATGCTTTTGGTACATCACATAGAGCCCATGCATCAAATGTCGGTATTGCAAGCATTTTACCCTCAGGAATAGGATTTTTAATTGAAAAGGAATTAAAAATGTTTAATCAAGTACTAGAAAATCCAAAACGTCCTTTTACAGTTATTTTAGGTGGTGCTAAAGTAGCTGATAAAATTGGTGTAATTGAGAATATTGCTCCATTAGCTGATTATATTTTAATTGGTGGCGGAATGGCTTATACTTTTTTAAAATCACAAGGAATTAATATTGGTAAATCATTATTAGATGAAGAAAATTTAGATTTTTGTAAAACAATGTTAGAAAAATATAAAGATAAAATAATTTTACCAATTGATAGTGTTAATAGTGAAAGTATAGAAGGAACAGGTAGAACTTGTTTTATTAATGAAATAAAAGATAATGAGATGGGATTAGATATTGGTTATAACACCGTTAAATTATTTAAAACTTACCTAGAAAATAGTAAAACAGTTATTTGGAATGGACCAGTTGGCTTATTTGAAAATCCAGAATTTGCTAAAGGAACAATTGGTTTATGCGAAATCTTAAAAGAAATAGATGCAGTTAAAATAATTGGTGGTGGAGATACAGGATCAGCAATTATAAATTTAGGATTTAAAGATGCAATGACACATATATCAACTGGAGGTGGAGCATCCTTAGAATTACTTGAAGGTAAAAAATTACCAGGTATTGAAGTAATTAAGGATAAGTAATTATGAAGAGAGCTTTAAATAAAAGAATATTTAGTGGATTATTAATTTTTATTTTTACGGGCTTAGTATTGTATTTTTCATTAAAAGATGACTATGAAGTAGTAATTGATACATTGCTAGGTTTAAATAAATGGTGGTTACTAATTGGCTTTTTCCTAATTGGTTCATACTGGTTTTTTAAAAGTATGGTTATGTGGATTATGACCCACCACTTTAAAAAAGATTATCGTTTTCGCCAAGCTGCACGTATGATAATTGAAACAAATTTTTTTCATGCAGTAACACCTTTTTCAACTGGGGGTCAACCATACGAAATATATTCATTAAAAAAAGCAGGTGTTAAATTATTAGATAGTACTAACATATCAATTCAAAGCTTTATTACATATCAAGTGGCTTTAGTATTCTTGGGAATATTGGCTATTGCTTGTAATGCGATATTTAATTTCTATCAATCAAGCGCAATATTATCTAAATTAGTGACAATTGGCTTTATTGCTAATTTCTTAGTAATCGTCGGATTATTTATTTTAACATTTGAAAAAAAACTAAGTAAAAAAATAGTTAACTTTTTTATTTCTGTTTTAGCTAAATTAAGAATTGTTAAAAATAAACAAGAAAAGAAAGAAAAAATTCAAAATTATTTAAATGATTTTCATACTGGCGCAACTATTTTATTGGAAAATAAGCTAGAATTTTTTGGCTGTATTTTATTGCAATTTTTAGCATTGATAGCTGAATATTTAATTCCATTTGCCCTTATAATTGGATCAGGCGTTACATATATAAATCCATTAATAGTTATTGTAACATCAGCTTATGTAATGCTTATTGGTTCATTTGTACCTATTCCAGGTGGCACTGGTGGATTAGAATATGGTTTTATTGCTTTCTTTGGTAATTTTATTAAAGGCGGAAGTTTAAATGCAATAATGTTAGTATGGAGATTTATAACTTACTATTTTGGAATGATACTAGGGGCTGTTGTTTTAAGTTGCAGGAAAAAGGAGAAAAAAGCATGAGAATTGGAATTTTTACTGATACATATCCACCATATATAAATGGTGTATCAACGAGCATTGCTAGTTTAGAAAAAGCCTTAAGACAAAAAGGCCATGAAGTATATATAGTAACAGTTAATGCTGATAATTTATCATATAAATATGAAAATGATGATCATATTATTAGAATACCTGGTATTCCAACTGGAATATATGATTATCGTTTAACCGGAATATATCCTTTACGAGCAATAAACAAAATTAAAAAATGGAATTTAGATGTAATTCATTCGCATACTGAATTCGGTGTTGGAACTTTTGCTCGTATTTTAGCTAAACAATTTGATATTCCTTTAGTTCATACATATCATACTATGTATGAAGATTATGTGCATTATATAACTAAAGGTTATTTCAATAAATCAAGTAAAAAATTAGCAGAATACTTTACTAAATTCTATTGTGATAGAACCGCAAAAGAACTAATTGTTCCATCAAAGAAAACATATGACTTGTTTAAAGAAAAATATAAAGTAAATAAAACAGTTCATATTGTTCCGACTGGAATTGATGTTGAACGTTTCTTTAAAGAAAAACAAAATCCAAAAGATTTAGAATTACTAAAAAAAGATTTGAAAATTAAAAAGGATGAATTTATTATTACCTATGTGGGACGATTAGCGCAAGAAAAAAGCATTGAATTTTTACTTAAAAATCACACAAAATTAAATAAAAAAATTAAATTACTTATCGTCGGTAATGGACCTGATTTAGAACATTTTAAAAAGATGAGTAAAGATTTAAAAATAGATGATAGAATAATATTTACTGGTGCGATACCACATTATGATATTCCAGCTTATTACGCTATATCCAATGTATTTGTTACCGCATCAGTTACAGAAACTCAAGGTTTAACAATTATTGAAGCAATGGCAGCTAGTGTTCCGGTAGTATGTTCTGATGATGAAGCATTTAGAGACGCAGTAGTAGATGATTTAAATGGTTTCTTATTTAAAAAAGATAAGGAGTACTTAAACGCTATTGAATTACTATATAGTAATAAAGAAAAGTATAAAAAAATGTGTGAACAAGCTCGTATAACAGCTGAATCACATTCATTAAAATATTTCGCTGAGCAAGTATTAGATGTTTATGAAAGAGCTATAAATTCAACAAAACCATCGACATTTATGGATAGATTAAAAAAAATAGTAAAGAGGGGATAATATGTTAATAGTTGGTAATCAAAAAAATTATATGACCACTAAAGATGTTAAGGAATACTTATCGGAAATGATGGGACTTCATAATGTTGTTATATGTCCCTCTAATATATTTATACCTTATTATCTAAAAAGAGGTATTCATGTTGGTATTCAAAATATTATATCTACTGATCAAGTTGTGACTGGTGAGATAACAGCTAAACAAGCAAGGTCAATGGGTATTGAATTTACTATCATTGGTCATAGTGAAAGAAGAGAAAACTATAATGAAGACATTGCTAGTGCAGTTAATGACGCAATAAATAATAAATTAAACGTTATCTTATGCATTGGTGAAAATATTGATGATTATAACGATAAAGCAACTAATAAAAAACTAAAAAAACAAATTAGTGAATTAATTAATATTGTTTCTTTAGAAAATGTTATAATTGCTTATGAACCTGTTTGGGCTATTGGTACTGGTAAAACTCCAACCAATGAAGAAATAGAAAAAAATGTTGAGTACATTAAAAGATTAGTAAAAGAACTATATGGTATTGACGTAAAAGTATTATATGGTGGTAGTGTTAATAAAAATAACATCGAAACTTTAAAAGAAATACCAAATGTTGATGGCTTCTTAATTGGAAAAGCTTCAACAAATATTACTGAATTTAAAAAGATAATAGAAGTTGTTAATGACTAACGACTTTTTTTGATATTATTCGACAAAATACGACAAAATTAGCTAAAAAATATTCTTTAAAATTGGCTTTTTATGTAGTATAATCTAATATGTTGGCAAAAAAAGAAAGAGGATGAATATGAAAAAAACTAGAGTACTTATGATTGATGATAATGTTAACTTGATTGAAATGATAAAAGAGTATTTTTCTGGTAGTAATATTAGTATTGATTTAGAAGCAAATGATGGTTTATCGGGATTTAAAATGATTGAAGAAAGCCAAGATTTATATGATGTTATTATCTTAGATTTAATTATGCCTAACAAAGATGGTATGTATGTCTTAGAACAAATGAAAAAGAAAGGCATTAATAAAAAAGTAATTGTTGCAACTAGTTATAATGCTGGTGAAGTAATAAGAAAAGTATCAGAATATGGCGTTAGTTATTTTATCTTAAAACCATTTGATTTAGCTGACTTAGAAAATCGTATTAATGAAGCTATGGAAAGTGAAGAACAAAAAAGTAAAACAATTGATTTCGTTCATAACAATTTGCAAATATCTATAACTAATATTTTGCACGAACTAGGAATTCCATCACATATAAAAGGTTATCAATATATAAGAGAAGGTATTAGTATTATTTATACAACCCCAAATAAAATAGGTGGTATAACTAAAGAATTATATCCAGAAATCGCAAGTAAATATAATACAACCAATTCAAGAGTAGAAAGAGCAATTAGACACGCTATTGAAGTTAGTTGGAATAGAGGTAATTGGGAGTTGATGGAAAAAATATTTGGTCATAGTGTTGATATAGATAGAGCAAAACCAACTAATTCAGAATTTATTGTGACGATTGCCGATAAATTAAAATTAGAAGGAAATAAAATTGGTGTTTAATTTATGCTATAATTAGGTGATTATATGAGTGAACAAGAATTAAATTTAAGAAAATATGTTATTAAAACATATGTTGAAGAATTATTGAAAAAATTAGAAGCAAAAAAAGATACCATCAATGAAGCTGGAATCCATGAATTAGATATGATTGTTGATGAAATATATAATGATATCGATATATTTAAAGATGAAACAGCTAATTTTAAAAGAGAAAAAGCAAAATAAGTATTTATACTTATTTTTTTTAATATAATTAAATAGGTGATAATGTGAAAAAAATCTTCCAATTAATTGCTTTAGGATCATTAGTTATTACTTGTTTTATATACTCAGAAAAAACTATATTAGTAGTTAGAGAATATGATGATATTATGATTAAAATTAAAGAAGTAAAAAAAGAAATAAAACCAATAGAACCAATTATAAAAAATGATACTATTATTCCTGGCATTAGTGGACTAAAAATAGATATAAATAAATCATACTTAAAAATGAAAGAATATGGAAAATATAATGAAAATTTACTTGTATATAAAAAAGTACTACCAAAACAATTACTAGAAGATAATAAAGATAAATACATAATAAGCGGTAATAGAAGTAAAGAAATGGTGAGTTTAATTCTCTTAATAGATAATAAATATATTGATAAAATACCAAATAACATTAGTCTAAATCTTTTTCCAAAACAAACTCTAAATAATTATCAAGATTATAAAGAAAGAATAAAAGGTTATTATAAATATGATGATTGGTTAAGTAGTACTTATAAAGCTAATCATATAAAAGTTAATTATTGCTTTGTTGATAAGGAATGCTTTAAAAATAATTTGTACGTTATTAAAACAGACGTTATTAGTAATAATTATTTACTAATGACGAAAAAAAATCTTATGAATGGTTCTATTATAACATATGAAGTAAATAACCAATTTTTAAATGAATTAAATTTAATAATTAACTATATAAAAAGTAAAGGCTATGAAATCGTTTATTTAGATAAACTATTAGAAACATAGTCTTTTTTTTGTATAAAAAAAACAGATAAATAATTATCTGTTATAGAATTCAACGATTAATGATTCATTAATATCAGCGTTTAATTCACTTCTTTCAGGATATCTAACATAAGTAGCTTCTAATTTTTTATCATCAAAAGTAATAAATTCAGCTCTGTTATGTGTAGCTTCTAAAGAAGATTTAACGATTTTTAATTCTTTATCGTTATCTTTAATACTGATAACATCACCTGGTTTAACTCTGTATGATGGAATATCAACTTTTTTACCATTAACAGTAACATGTCCATGATTAACTAATTGTCTAGCACCTTTTCTAGTAGTTGCAAAACCAATACGATAAACTAAGTTATCTAATCTAGATTCTAGTAATCTTAAGAAGTTTTCACCATGAACACCTTTTATTTTAGCAGCTTCATCAAAAGTTTTTCTAAATTGTTTTTCATTTAATCCATACATGAATCTAACTTTTTGTTTTTCTTGTAATTGGATACCATAATCAGATAATTTGTGACGATCTGCACCATGTTGACCAGGAGCATAAGGTCTTCTTGTTAATTCCTTACCATTTTCTAATACCGAAAATCCTAATCTTCTTGATTTACGATATGTTGAACCTGTATATCTTGCCATAAACTTTTCTCCTTTCTGTCTAAAACATCAAGGTCATATTGCCAAAGTATAGGGAGTTTATTCGAATATCTTCACTTTGCAGCACTAGCTACGCAATAAACCCAATAAGGTAATAAACACATTATACTCTTCAATATAACGCTGCCAACGTTTCAGCATTTATAATTATATAGATTTTAAGCTTTTATGTCAAGCAAAACCACTTAATTATATGTAGAAAATACGATAAATAGAAAAAAAATTGTAAAAATAAGGGAAAATGTGGTAAAATTATAATAGCGGGTATAGTAAAGAGGTGGTTTACATATGGATAATATAATTTTGGTAATGGTTTCCTTAGTTGTTTTAGCAGCTGTTTTATGTGTAACTGCTTTAGTACTAATCCAAAAGAAAAAAGTTTATAAAATAAAAAAACAATTAAAACAATTAGAAATCGAAAAAAATGAAATTGATGGTGCACCTATTATACCTGAATTAACTAAAGTTGAATCATTAGTTAAAAATGAAAAACTTGAGACAATGTATAATAAGTGGAAAGATCGTTTAGATGTAATTAGGACTAATCAAATACCTAAAATAACTGATATGTTATTAGATGCTAATTACTCATTATCACAACAAGAATATAAAGAAACATTATGTAAAATTGCTAAACTAGAAATGGAAATATATAAAGTAAGAACTAATTCAGATTTCTTACTTAACGAAATAAAAGAAATAACAACTAGTGAAGAACGTAATCGTACAATTATAACTGATTTAAAATCTAAATATCGTGATTTATATGAAAAATTTACTAATTCAAAAAATGATTATGGTGAAATAGCTGAATCAATTCAACTTCAATTTGAAAACATCGCTTTAAAATTTGAAGAATTTGAACGTACAATGGAAAATAATGAATATACTGAAGTTCCAGCAATCGTTAAAAACATTGATGATATGATTAAACATATGACAGTTGTTATTGAAGAAGTTCCAAATATTGTACTCTTAACAACAAGTATTTTACCTAAGAAAATGGATGAAATTAGTAAAGAATATGAGAACATGATTAATGAAGGATATCCATTAGACTATTTAAATATTGAATATAATATTGATGAAGCAAATAATAAAATAAGTGATATTAAAGATCGTGCGAAAGTCCTTAATTTAGAAGATAGTTTATTTGAATTAAAAATTTTATCTGATTATTTTGATTCTGTATTTACTGACTTTGAAAAAGAAAAACTAAACAAAAGTACTTATGAAGAAGCTAATAAAGTATTTAGTCGTAAATTAAATAAAAATAATCATTTAATGAGTGAATTATTTAATCAATTAGATGATATTAAAAAAGTTTATAATTTAAAAGATGATGATGTTAAAACATTAGAACGAGTTCGTGATGATATTGATAATTTAAATAATGATTATAAATTATTACTTGATCATACAGGTAACAATACTTTTGCTTATTCAAAGTTAATTAAGGAGATTGAAAACTTATCCTTAAAATTAGCTTCAGCAGAAGAACAAGTTGATGTTATATTAAACTCTATTGGTAATATGAAAGATGATGAAGTTAGAGCTCGTCAACAATTAGAAGAAATTAAATTAATTATAAATGAATCAAAACATAAGATTAGAGAATATAACTTACCAATTATACCAAAAACTTACTTTGTTGAATTAAATGAAGCCCAAATAGCAATTAAGGAAATAGTTAAAGAATTAGAGAAAAAACCAATTACTATTGAAGTATTAAATACTCGTGTTGATACAGCTCGTGATTTGGCTTTAAAACTATTTAAAACAACAAAAGAAATGATGCGTACGGCTATGTTTGCTGAAATGGCTATAGTATATGGTAATAGATATCGTAGTGAAGAAGAAGAATTAGATAAATATTTAATTTATGCTGAAAAACTATTCTTTAATGGTGAATATCAAAAATCATTAGAAATAGCAATTAATTCATTGAATAAAGTAGAAAAAGGAATATATGATAAATTATTAAAATTATATTCTAATGAATAAAAAGGAGGATTAAAATGGAAGAAGAAAAAAATGTATTATTTTCCCAAGATGATTTAATTAATGAAGAACCACAAAATAATTTAGAAAATGGTTATACTGAAGAATTAGATTTCTTACAACCAGCAGTAGAACAAGCTACACAAGAACCAGTTGCTCCAGTAGCGCCTGAACCAGTTTATGAAGAAGCACCTGTAGAACAAGAAATTCCAGTTACGCCAGTACAACCAACTCCAGTTTATGAAGAAGCTCCAGTTGAAACATATGATGATGAAAATGGTGATGTAAAACCAGTTGTATCAAAATCAGTTAAACAAGAAATAAATGAAAATCCAATGGGTAAAATTAAATTAAATAAACAAGAAGAAGTACAACAAGAAGAAATAGATCCAGCAAGTATTAAATTAGACTTTAAAGGAAATAAAAACTTAAAATTTGTTATTGGTTTAGGAATACTTCTATTGTTAGCAGTTATCTTAATACCACTGTTTATCACAAAAATGATATAAAAAAAAGCAATTACTTGCTTTTTCTTTTTGTCTTAACCATTAATTCTGGTACTAATTCAGCATCAAACCAACTTGGTATTTCAAAATTATCGGCTTCTTCTTTACTATTAAAATCAACATTAATTATTGGATAAAGTTCTGTATTAACTTTACCATAATAATCTTCAAATTTAAGAATTGGGACATCAATTTCAGCATTTAAATTAGAAGTTAATGGAACATAATAACGAATTTTTTTATAATGATTGTCAATAGTAAGCCAACTCAAATTTTTTCTTTTTTTCCAATTCATTTTTTTTATCTTTTCAGTTGTTAGATAGTTATTATTAAAAGAAACAAGATTCCAGTCAGTTTGAGTTACACAATTCTCTTTATCAAGTTCACATAATTCTTCTACTGATGTTACATTATCAAATTTATATAGATACAATAGTTTATTATTAAATCTTTTAAGATTTAATGGTAAACTATTTGCTAAAAAACATCTTCTATACATATAAATTCCCCCTTAATACGTTTAGTTATTATATCATTTATTCTTGATTTGTCAAGGGTGCGATGGTTGCTTCTAAACTTTCACTTAAAGGCTGGGTACCTTTAATATAATAAACAATTCGCTTATTCTTATCAGAATCATTGGATAACTCACCAGTAATTGGATTAATTAGTACACCTACAACATTGCTAGGAACTTCATACCAGTTATCTGGTTTGTCTTTTAGATACTCTTCCATAGTGTTTACCCAAATATTCTTTAAGGTATTTCCATCTTTAACTTCGGTGTTTTGGTTATCATCATATCCTAACCACATTCCAATAAGTAAATCTTTATTATATCCAAATATTAAATGATCAGTATTTGTTGTTCCCGTTTTAATCGCATATTTTTTTGTCATCTTATCCCTAATACCAATACAAGTAGGGTAATTATAATCAATTAATTCATTAGCGTAACTACCAGTTAATAATTCATTTAGAACAAAAACAATACTTTTATTTAAAATACTTTTCTTCTTTTCATTAAACTCATATAAAATGTTCCCGTTTATATCTTCTATTTTATTAATAAAATGTGGTGTAACTTGATATCCCTCATTCGCAAAAGTACTATATACTTGCATCATTTCTAGAATTCCAACTTCATTTGTTCCTAAAGCTAAAGATGGATTAGCCTCTAATTTAGATGTAATACCTAATCTTTTAGCCATATCAACTAAAGTATTCTCATCTAAAAAAATATTTGTTTTAACCGCATAAATATTATCCGAATAAGCTAAAGCTGCAGCTAAACTAATTTCTTTATTAGCATATATATCACCATAATTCTTTGGTGAATACTTTTTACCACCACCTAAATTGAAAGTTGTCTTTTCACTTGAAAAAGTAGTAGAAGGAGTAAATCCATTTTCTAAAGCGGCATAATATAAAATTGGCTTAAAAGATGAACCCATTTGTCTTTTCGAACTAATAACTCGGTTATACTCACTTTTACTATAATCCTTCCCACCTGCGATAGCTTTAATCTCTCCAGTGTTAGGATCCATTATTACTCCAGCTATTTGTAAATCAGTGTCTTGTAAGTAAATATCAATATTTTTTTCTAAAATATTTAAAGCATTCATATCAAGATTAGTATATATTTTAAGACCACCAGTTTCTAAAAAAGATGATGGAATATTAGTTGTTTCTAACTCTTTCATAACTGCGTCTTGGTAGTATTTAAGTAACTTAGAAGTATTTTTATTTTCTTCGGTTTTAAAATTTAATTTTTCTTGATAAGCGATATTTGCATCAGTTTCACTAATATAGTTATTTTTAACCATTGAATTTAAAATAAGTTTTTGTCTTTTTTTAGCTTTTTTATAATTAGAAATTGGGGAATAATTAGCTGGAGATTTAGGAATACCTGCTAAAATTGTTGCTTCTGCTAAAGATAAATCTTTTGCTTTCTTTCCAAAATAGTATATACTGGCATTTTCAATACCAAATACTCCACCATAATTAATAGTATTTAAGTATCCTTCTAATATTTCATCCTTTGAATAATGCGTTTCTAATCGCATTGTTAAAAAAGCTTCATCTAATTTACGATTTAAATTACGATCAAAATCTAAAAATAAATTTTTGGCAAACTGTTGGGTTATAGTAGATGCTCCTTCAATCGTTTTCTTGCTTGTTAAATTAGTAAATAATGCTTTAATAATTCTTAAATAATCAAAACCTACATGACTATAAAAATGTTTATCTTCAATTGATATTGTTGCATTTATTAAATTTGGTGATATTTCACTTAGCGGTATCCAGTTTTCATTCATGCCTTCAAATAAATGATTATCTTTATCATACATATAAAAACTATTCGCACTTCGAATAGGTAATTTACTCATTAAACGGGCTACTATATAAAATGAACTATAAACTAGTAAAAGAATAATTAAACTTAAGGCAATTATTTTAAAAATTTTTCTTCTTTTTTTAATATAAATCACCTCACTACTTTTATTATTAAACGAAATAGTTAAATAATTCATTTTTTTTAAATATTTTATTTAAATATATGATATAATTATAAACGAAATAAAGAGGTTAATTATGAGTAAAGTAATGATTAAGTATAAACATGATAATGAAACATTTAGTTGTATGGGTATTTTAAATGAAAATAAACTAGTATTTGTCAGTAATGGTGATCATTTAGAAATTATTAAGAATCCAGATGAAATTCAAATTACTAAAAAAAGTAAATTAGGAATTATTAATATGTCTTTTAAGCTAAATGAAGTACGAATAGCGCATTATGATGTCACTGATATGGGTAACGTACCTTTAAACATTAAAACAAATATTTTAATAATCAAGCCAAGACAATTTTTCGTTGATTATGAGATTGTTGAAAGCGGTGATAAGCATCAATATGAATTAGAATACGAGGTGATTTAGATGGTTATAACTGAATTAGAACAAATTATATCAATGGTGAGTGAAAAGTTAGGATATGGTAAACTCTCAATAAAAAAATCTAATATTGCGGATTACCAATGTGATGATTTATTTAACTTAGCTAAAACTTATCATAAAAGTCCTATGGTAATTGGTGAAGAAATAGTAAGTGAAATAAATAAGTTAGATAATTTTAATGATTATTTTAAAGAAGTAAGTTTTTGTAACCCTGGTTTTATCAATATAACTTTATCTGATACATTTATTAATCGTATTTTAAGGTTTATGAATGATACTAATAAATTTGGAATAAAAATAGATCAACATAAAACTTATGTGATAGATTATGGTGGACCTAATATTGCTAAACCACTACACGTTGGTCATATGCGACCAGCAATAGTAGGGGAATCAATTAAAAGAATCCTTAAATATTTTGATCAAGAAGTAATATCAGATGTTCATTATGGAGATTTTGGTTTACAAATAGGCGAAGTAATTTATGGCATTAAAGAAAAAAACATTCCTTTAGAAAATGTTACTTTAAATGATTTAAATATCATTTATCCTAGTATTAGTAAATTGTGCAAAGAAAATGAAGAAATAAAAGAAATATGTGCGAATATCACTAAAGAATTACAAGATGGAAATTTAGAATATGAAACATATTATAAAAAAATTCTAGAATTGTCATTAAATGATATTAAAAGAATATATAATTATTTAGATGTAGATTTTGATTTATGGTATGGTGAAATGGATTCTCGTAAATACATGAAAGATGTTGAACAAATCTTAAAAGATAAAAACTTATTAACCATAAGTGAGGGTGCTAGTGTGGTTGATGTTAGCGAAAAAGGTGACCCTAAAGAACTACCACCACTAATATTTAAAAAAAGTAATGGCGCTTATTTATATGGTTCAACTGATATGGCAACAATTTATCAAAGGGAACAAGATTTTCATCCTGACTATATTTTATATGTAACTGATTTAAGACAAAAATTACATTTTGAACAAGTATTTAGAGCTAGCCTTAAAGCTGGTATAACAGATGCTAAATTAGAACATTTGGGTTTTGGAACAATTAATGGAGTGGATGGAAAACCATATAAAACAAGAAATGGTGAAACACCTAAATTAGATGATTTATTTAAAGAAGTAGAAAATATCTTCAAAACTTCTAAAGAAAGTAATAAAAATATGGATGATGAAGATACTAAAAAAATAGTTAACGCAATTTTAAAATTTGCTGATCTACAAAATAACCGCGATCGTGACTATATTTTTGATATAAATAAATTTTCTAATGTTGTTGGAAAAACTGGTCCTTATATGTTATATACCTATTTAAGATTAAATAAAATTATAGAATGTGAAAAAAGTAGTGACAAAATAAGTAATATAATATATAATGATGTAGATAGAAATTTGAGATTAAAAATTTTAGAGTTAGATAGTGAAATAAAAAAGGCGTTTTCCGAACGAATGCCATCATATATAGCTGACTATCTTTATGATTTAGCAATTTGCGCAAATAATTTTTATCAAAATAATCATATTAGTAGTTGTAATGATAACATCAAGAAAGCTGATTGGCTATATATAATTAATTTAACAAAAAAAATATTAAAAGAGATGTTAGATTTAATTATTATTGATGTACCAACAATTATGTAATTAGGAGGATTTTATGAAATTAAGTGAGATGCGACCAAATGAATTAGAGCTAATGTCATATGCAGATTTAACATATGCAATCTTAAAAGAAGAAAAAAAACCAATGAATACACCAACAATATTTCACAAAATATGTGATTTATTAGAATATAGTGAAGATGAGTTTTCATCTAAAATAGGGGACTATTATACTTCTTTAACTTTGGATAAAAGATTTGTTCTATTAGATAATAATGAATGGGATATTCGTGATAATCATTCAATTAAAATAGAATTAGATGAAGAAGATGAAGAAGAAGACGAAGAAATTGAAGATGAAGAAGAAAATGAAGAAGAACAAGACGATAATGATACTATTTATGATGATGAAAATGATATAACTGATGATGATGATGATATTGATGATTTATCAATTCTAAGTGAAGATGAAGAACTAGAGGAAGAATAGTTCTTTTTTCTTGTTTTAAAGTTATTTTTTTAGTATAATTTAATTAGAGGTGGGTTTTATGAATTTATCTAAAATATTAAAGTTATTTAAAAAGAATTCAGATAAAGAAATTGAACTATATAAAAGTCCAGAACTGAAAAAACTGTCGCAAGAAGAAATCGATAAAATACATAAAGAAGGTTATATTACTCAGGCAGAAGCAATAGATGAGTGGAATGACATTGGTTTATGCGCACCTGGTGATGCATTGGGTTCAGCTACATGGAGATGTCATAAATTTCATCAATGCAATGATTGTCTAGTTGATTACGCTAGTAGTCAGGATAAATGGCCTTCATTATTTAAAAATTTTAAATTAATAAAATATGATTTATCTAGTGAAATATATCAAGGATATAGTAATTTTATAAGTCAAACTGATAATAGTGATGTTAAAGAAGTAACTGGTCTATGGGATGATCCAAGTAAACTATTTTGTGGTAAAGAATCAGTTCCAGAAATAACCCAAGAAAGAATTAATGAAATTTATAAAAATGGAAACAATACTGCTAAAGAACAAGTAGATGAATGGGAAAGTTTGGGACTATGTGCGCCTAGTAATGCAGCTAGACAAGAAGTAGATAGATGTAAAGACTATAGAAATTGTCATGAATGCTTAGTAGATTTTGCGAGTCAAAAAGATGAATGGGTATCAGTTTATAGAATTGCTTCTCTTTTAGGAGAACAACCAATGTATAATCCTAATGATGTATTAAAAATAAAAGTAAAAAAGAAAGATTAAATCTTTCTTTTTATAATAATCGCATTTCTTTTTCAGTATAAAATGGTTTATTCTTATCAATTCTATCATAGAATAAAATACCATTTAAATGATCAATCTCGTGTTGAAAAGCAATTGATAACTCTTCACGCGCACGAATTCTTATTTTGTTACCATCAACATCATATCCTTCAACGGTAACTCTTGCATATCGTGCTACATGTCCAGGTACTTCTCTATTAACACTTAGACATCCTTCTCCTTCACTAGCAGCAATCATTTCTGTTGAATTACTTACAATAACAGGATTGATAACTACATAGTTATCAAATTTACCTTCCTCATATTCATCAACAATGACAATAATTCT
The DNA here is from genome assembly GCA_905235045.1 of uncultured Bacilli bacterium. Classification (GTDB taxonomy): domain Bacteria; phylum Bacillota_I; class Bacilli_A; order RF39; family UBA660; genus CAJOJO01. The sequence goes on along the minus strand of CAJOJO010000001.1, from coordinate 6,418 downwards.
TTTTAAAATACCTAATTGAACAAAAGATAAACCCATGCCTGGTCTTAATTCATATTTTTTTTCATATTCTGGTATTTGACTATAAGTAAGATAAGTGATAATTTCATCGATGGTTTTCTTATCTTCTTTTGATAAAGGTAGTTTTACTTCTTTACTAACTTGACGTAAAACTTTTTCTTTTTCATCTAATATATCTAATTTACGAAACATATTTCACCTCATATATATATCAATTATATCATATTTTAGTAAAATAAAAAAGGCATATAGCCTTTTTAGTTATTACCCCAAGCTCTAGCACCAATGATAATAACCAATAAAATGAATAATACTAAAATGATGGAAGCGCCATAACCTGTTCCATATCCACCATAGTTAGGGTAACCACCACAGCAGCTATTACCATAACCTTGGTATCCACCATAATAATACATAAAATCCCTCCAATCTAAGCTTTCAATATATTGTATTAAAATCACAAAAAATAGTTAATAAAAGTACCTATATTTAGTCAAATTTAATAAAGTTAATTGAGATAAATTTAATAATATGATATTATTATTATAAGGTGAATAGGATGAAGAAACTAATACGTGATATGGATATTCCGATTTTAATTATAACGATTGTTTTACTTGTCTTTGGTTTATTAAATATTGTTAATGCATCAAGTCAAGCAGTAGTTATAAGATTTGGAACATCATTATATAACTTTTTTTATAAACAGGCAATGTATATTTTTATTGGTTTGGTTTTATCTTTATTTGTTGTTACTAGACCACTTAAAAAATATCCTAGATATGGTTTTCTAGCTTATATAGGATGTTTATTTTTACTTATGTGGCTATTATTAAGAGGTGAATCATATCAAGGATCAATTAACTGGCTAAAAATAGGTCCAGTTAGTTTTCAACCTAGTGAATTTGCTAAACCAGCAATGATTCTATTTGTCGCAGTTTTATTTGAAAAGCTATCTAAAAAACTAAGAAGTACACGTATTGATGAAACAACAAGATGGGAACTAATTGGTATTATTTTATTTAGTGGTGCTTTATATATTGGTATTGTATTATTGCAAAAAGACTTAGGTACCGCGATTATTATGTCAGGAATATTTGGTATTATGTTCTTGACTAGTCCTATTCGTAGTCAAGATAAAATAAAAGCAATTGGTCTTATTGGTGTATTATTATTAATTATTATAGTATTTTTGCTTTCAACCAAAGGAAGCGTTTTAACAGCTTCCCAAAGTAATCGCTTAACAGATTATAAAAATCCATGTAGTAAATATGAAGAGGGCGGTTACCAAATATGTAATGGTTATATTGCGATAAATGATGGTGGTTTATTTGGCGTTGGAATAGGTGAAAGTAAACAAATATCTTATATACCTGAATCACATACTGATAGTGTATTCGCAATTATTGCTGAAGAGTTAGGTTTAATTCCCTGTACATTTATTTTTATCGCTTATATAATTTTACTATATCGTATCTTTAAACTAGGTGGTAAAACTAAAAGTATTAAAGGAAAATATATTTGCTATGGTGTAGGTAGTTATATTGGAATTCATATTATCGTTAATTTAGGTGGTTTATTTGGATTAATACCATTTACTGGTGTCCCATTACCATTTTTAACATATGGTGGTTCTTTCATTATTGCTCTTTTAGTATCACTTGCTATGGTACAAAGAGTACATATTGAATATAAAAGACAAAAGGTTTTATAGAAGGAGGATTTAATATGGAACTAAAAGGATCTAAAACAGAACAAAATTTAATGAAGGCATTTGCTGGAGAAAGTCAAGCAAGAAATAAGTATACTTATTTTGCTTCAAAAGCTAAAAAAGATGGTTATGAACAAATAGCAGCTATTTTTGAAGAAACAGCTTTAAATGAAAAAGAACATGCTAAAATGTGGTTTAAAGAATTAAATGGTGGAAAAATACCTGATACTTTAGATAACTTAAAAGCAGCTGCTGATGGTGAGAATTATGAATGGACTGATATGTATCAAGAATTTGCCAAAGAAGCTCGTGAAGAAGGATTTGACAGAATTGCTTTTCTATTTGAAAGTGTTGGTGAAATCGAAAAAGAGCATGAAGCTAGATATCGTAAGTTAATTGAAAATATAGAAGGTGGTTTAGTATTTAGTAAAGATGGTGATCGTATTTGGAAATGTCGTAATTGCGGTCATATCGTAATTGGATCTAGTGCTCCAGAAGTATGTCCTGTATGTAATCATCCACAAAGTTATTTTGAAATTAAAGCTGAAAATTACTAGTTTGTCAAATTGTGTCAAATTTAATAAAAACAAAAGAATACCTATTTAAGTATTCTTTTTTTTATGTTATAGTCATTATAGTAAATAAGGCACATCTGGGACAGTTCATAAAAGGGTAAAAAAAATTGAAACTGCCCCCCTGAGACAGTTTCATAAAAGAATAAAAAGGGGTTGGCTAGTGTGATACTAGCACCAATTCGCCTATATCGAACTGGTGCCTTATATACTAACTTAAAAAGCTTGCAAAGTCAAGTCTTTTTTTTGGGAAATTTTAAAAATTTAAAAAAAGTTTCATTAATCAGAAACTATGTTTGTTATTTCCCACTTTTTTATATTGACAATCGAACATTTGTTTTATATAATGGATTAAAGGTAGGTGATAAATTGGAACTTACAAGTATTAAAGGAATTGGTCCAAAAAAGATTGATTTATTAAACAAATTAGGTATTTATGATACTAACAATTTAATTAACTTCTATCCTTTTAGATATGAAGTAATTAAAAGAAGTGATCTAGATAACTTAGATGAAAATAATAAAGCAATTATTGATGGTGTAGTAGAAACTATTCCTAGTGTTTTTCATTTTAATAAAAAAATGGATAAAATGAGTTTTAAACTAAATAGTGGTACTAAATTAATAAATATCGTTATCTTTAATCGTAGTTTTTTAAAAAGTAATTTAAAAATTGGTACTGGTATTACTTTGATTGGTAAATATGATAAAAAACATAATACACTAGTAGCTTCTGAGATTCGTTTTGGAAAAATCCTAAAAGAATCTATTGAACCAGTTTATCATACTACTTATGGTTTAACTGGCAAAAATATTAAAGGTTATATTGATGAAGCATTAAAAAAAGATTTTGATACTGATAATTTATTACCTTCTAGTTTAGAAGAAAAATATAAGTTTAAAGATAAAAAAGAATGTTTAAAAGAAATTCATCATCCAACTAGTTTAATAAATTTAAAAAAAGCTCGTAATCGTTTTAAGTATGAGGAATTATTTATATTTATGTTAAAGATGGAATATTTAAAAAATAATAAGTTAAAATTAGGTTTAGAAAGAAGTGTTGATTATTCTAAAGTAGAAGAATTTATTTCTAATTTACCTTTTGAATTAACTAGTGATCAATTAAAAGCTGTTAAAGATATACATAATGATTTAAATAGTAAATATAGAATGAATAGATTACTTCAAGGAGATGTCGGTAGTGGTAAAACAATTGTGGCTATTATTGGGATGTATATTAATTATTTAAGTGGTTATCAATCAGCTTTAATGGCTCCAACCGAAATATTAGCTATTCAACATTATCAAAATATGTTAAATATATTTAAAGATTATGATATTAAGATTGGTTTATTAACAGGCAAATTAAAAGCTAAAGAAAAAAAAGAAATATATAAGCAATTAGAAAGCGGCGAAATAAATATTATTATTGGTACCCATGCTTTAATTAGTGAAGCGGTTACTTATAAGAATTTAGGTTTAGTTATTACTGATGAACAACACCGTTTTGGTGTTAATCAAAGAAGTAATTTAAAAAATAAAGGTATAACACCAGATATTCTATATATGAGTGCAACTCCGATACCTAGAACTTACGCTATTACTTTATATGGTGATATGGATGTTTCTAATATTAAAACTTTACCAGGTGGTAAAAAGGAAATTATAACGACTTTAAAAAGTGAAAAAGAGATAAAAGATGTTTTAATGGATATATATAATGAGTTAAAAGAAGGACACCAAGTATATGTTGTATCTCCTTTAATAGAAGATAGTGAAGATAGTGATTTAGAAAATGTATATAAGTTAGAAGAAAAATTTAATAAAGCATTTGGTAAATTATATAAAGTAGGTATCTTACATGGTAAAATGACTAATGATGAAAAAGATAAGGTAATGAATGATTTTAAAGATAATAAAATCAATATTTTAATTAGTACAACAGTAATAGAAGTTGGTATTGATGTTAAGAATGCTACAATGATGGTTATTTTTGATGCATATAGGTTTGGTCTTTCAGCTTTGCATCAATTAAGAGGAAGAGTTGGCCGTAATAATTTACAATCTTATTGTATTTTAATTAGTAATAAAGAAACTAAAAGATTAAGTATTTTAACTAAAACAAATGATGGTTTTAAAATTAGCGAAGAAGATTTTCAATTAAGAGGATCAGGTGATTTATTTGGTTTTCGTCAAAGTGGTGATATGATATTTAAAATAGCTAATATTAAAAATGATTATCCTATTTTATTAAAAGCTAAAGAAGATGCTGCTAATTATATTAATAATAATCCAAATAGTGATTTAGTTAAAAGACTAATGGAAGTAACTGATCTTAATTAAAAATTTGACAAATTCTTAAAATACGATATAATTATAATAGCGTGATGATATCACGTAAGCACTCTTACGATTTTAACAGCTGAGAGTGCGCAACCAAAACCCCCCCCCCTGAAGAGGAAACGATTAAATGTTTCCTCATTTTGTTTGCCCATAAATAAAGGGATTGTGAGGATTTTGATATTTAAAAAGTTGCAAGAATTTACCATTTATATACGAATTATATACGAATTTCAGACTTAAAAATACAAGAAGCGCGATTTTTAAAGGATTAATTGCCTTACAAATATTGAATAAAAAAATTGTTCTCTTCACTCTCCAAGAGAGCGAGATTTATGATATAATTAATATGTAGAGGTGAAATAAATGAATTCAAAAATAGAAAATTCAATAAAGTTTTATACATTGTGTAGTAAATTAAAAGATACAATAAGAAAAGGACCATTAACTTGGAATGCAAATAGATCAAGAATAGAAAGCGTAGCAGAACATATTTATGGTGTTCAAATGTTAGCTATCTCAATTTATTATCAATTTAGTTATAAATTAGATTTAAACAAAGTAATATTTATGCTTGCCATTCATGAACTTGAAGAGATTGAAATTGGTGATTTAGCCTTTTATGAAACAACACGAGAAGAAAAATTAATTAAAGGGAAAGAAGCAACTGATTATATTCTAAAAGATTTTTTAGGAAAAGATGAAATATCAGCTTTGTTAGAAGAATATAATGAAAGAAAAACTGATGAAGCAATATTTGCTTATCATTGTGATAAGTTAGAATGTGATATGCAAATGAAATTATATGATCAGGAAGGATGTTTTGATTTAAATAATCAACCTAATAATCCAATTATAAATAATCCTAGTGTCAGAAAAGTATTAGCCAGCGAAAAAAACATTTCTAATGCTTGGATTGAATTTGACAGAAGTAAGTATGAAGATGATAAAAACTTTATAGCAATAATTGAATATTTAAAAGAAAATGAAATATAGAGATATAAACATATTTAGAAACAATTTTTATATACGATTTTATATACGAATTTTCTAAATTCCAAAGTGTTCTAGAGTGTAGTAGAATACAAAAAACATTAAGTATTATAGGGGATTAAAGAGTATTATATTGCAAATAAAGCCGAAATTTTTGACCCCCTGAAGGAGCCTAAAGGCTCCATTTTTTTTATTTTAATTTTTTTTATAATATTATTAAATATATGATATAATGATTTTAGACAAGGAGAAAGTTTATGAGTAAAGAAATGCGATTTTTAACAATAAATGAGAAAAAAGAATTGGTTTTAAAAGGTAAAGATGTACCTTTATGTGTAAAAGAATCACAAAAGAGTATATTGCAAAGTTTAAGAGAATTATTACTTCATGAAAAAAATGTTAGTGGTGTTGACTATATTTCTCATACACATGGAATTGAAACAGGTAAAGATAGAAATCATTATGGAGTTAAGAAAAAAGGTATTAAATTATAATACTATTTTTTTTTGATTTAATGCTTTCTTTCTCTTGGAGATAGGCTAGTCCTATTACTTTTTTATTTTATAACAAATAATTGTTAATAGAAAAAACTATAATAATAATGGACTATTGAAATCCATTTATGAATATTTCGATAAAATAATAGAAAAAAATTATAAAGAAAATTTGGATCAATAGTTTGACATAGATAAAAAAATATGCTATATTATCTATGCAAGGAAAAAATGGTAATACATTTTTGTAAGGGGTCTATTTTCGGATAGAGCCCTATTTTTCTGCAATA